>NZ_JBNGOY010000058.1:0-35242 GCF_050589805.1 Carboxylicivirga fragile
GTAACTCCCATTGAATATGAATTAAATTATTACCAAGTTTTAATTGCGGCTTAAGGTCTTAAAAAAACGTCCGGTTTTTATTTGTAATTCCATTACCCTGTAAAGCTGATGAATGCACTGTTACCGGAGAATAATGCTCAGGCATTAGCTGCTCTGGTTATGCGGTTTGCTCCTGTTGAAATGGGAGGGGCAGTTGGTGATGTTATTCGCTACTGTAAACGCACTCCATTGGCAGAAAATGTGCTACTCGACCGACATACTCCTTATGTACATGGTGTATTCTATCTGCAAGTATTGCAAGGATTAGGTTTTTACAGCGATTACAGTCATCATTATGTGTATGTTCCTAAGGATGCGGATCCTTCAAAGCTACAAGTCTTTTTTCATGGATATGCAGGAAACTTTTTGTATTACGTGGAGTGTTTTGAACAGTACTATTCAGGAGTGTATCCTGTAGTATTCCCAACAACCCGAGGGGTAAGCGGAATATTTACCGAAACGGCTTTGCAAACGTTTCTGCAAAGTAGTTGGATGAACGATAATTATGACGAAGGTATGCAAGGGTGTAGATTTGTTGGATTATCAAATGGTGGATCAGGCGTAAGTAGTGCCTATAAGCTTAGTGATGGCAAGGCGGCTGATTACATATATTTGTCGTGTTCCAGTCGTTTTAATACCGCTAAAATTAAAGTGGTTGGAGGAACCAATGATCGTTCCTTTGGCACCATGCGAAGGAATAGAGTACGGCGCTTTCAAGGTGAAGATCACTCTTTGTTGTTTGCCCAGACAAAGGAAGTGGTGGATGTTATTACAAAAGAATAATTGACTAAAATTATATGACATTAATAATATATAATTATTTATTTGAATCAGATTAATTTCATTAGCTTCTAGTCGTTATTTTTATACATGCTAATTTTAAATATAGGGATCAGCACTTTTAGGGTATTGTGCTCTAAAAATTGAATAATAAGAGCATCACTTTAGAGTGATAATTAAATATCAAATAAATGAAAAAATACTTACTGCTGTTAATAAGCCTTTGTTTGGCTATTGGTTTGCACGCTCAAAAAAATGAAGAACTACAATATTCTGATATTATTGAATGCTTTGATGCGGGTAAATATGATGAAGCGATGAAGTTGAATTCTCAATTCTTGTTGAATAACCCCAAGCATATTGAAGCTAATTGGAATATGGGTTTTATGCCATACACCAAAAGGAAATATGATGAAAGTATTAGAGGGTTTGAGGCGTTTAAGTCGATGCTTAAAAGAAGAGATGTTGAAAATCACATACGGGCCAATTGGTTTTTGGGTTATTCTTATCGTTATGCAGGAGACAAGGCTTCTGCTATTAGATGTTTTGAGCGAGTACTAGAGCTGGATAGTGAACATGTGACTGTGATGGCAAATTTAGCAGATATTTACATTGAAAATAAGAATTATAGCAAGGCAGAAGATCTATTGCAAAAAGGTTTAGTGATCAGTGAAAATGATGCGGCTATTTGGGATACATATTGTCAGTTTTATTATCGGACGAATGACAACTCCAAGGCTCTGGAATCCATCAATAAGGCCATAGCTATTGATCCTAAGTATGCCCGATATCATTATGCTAAAGCTTTTCTTCTTGAGGATAAAGGAGATGTTGAAGGTGCTTTAAAGCATTATGCCAGGAGCCTTAGCCTTTACAATGGTAAAGATAAGGAAACACAGAATGCGATTGTCCGTTTATCGATTCAAAACTATGGCGAAGCATTACGTGCTATAGATAGAGAGCTTGAAAATGGGGAAGATGATGCCTGGAATGAACTTAGAGCCAGAGTGTTCAGTGAAAATGGTAGACACGATAGAGCTGTAAAAGAGTATAGTCGCTTGATAAATGGTAAAACAAAAGATCAGGCATCCTATTATATGTATATGCGTGCGATGGAATATCAGGAATTGGGATTTCATAAGGCTGCGATCAAAGATTTTGAGACCGTTCGTGTTTATTATCCAAAATACGAATATTTGTACGGGGCAATGGCTGATTCGTACCGCTTGCTCACAGATTTTAACTCGGCTATCGAACATTTCTCTATAGCTATTGAATTGGCTCCGGGGGAAGCCTGGTTTTACTATCGTCGTGGGTGGTGTAAGGAGTATGTGGAGGATTATAAGGGAGCTTTGGCTGATTACAATGAATCTATTGATATTAATCCGGATTATAGCTATAGCTATCTTCAGAGAGGACGTTTGTTTGAAAAATATCTTAATCAAGCTGAGAGCGCCAAAAGGGACTATGAAAAGATTCTAGAACTCGATACTGTACCTACGTCAATTGGTAATTGCAGACAATATGCTTTAATGCATCTGGGACAAAAACAGGAAGCTATCGCCTGGATGAATCATATACTTGAATCTTTCCCTGACGAGGCCGGCTTTTATTATGATGCGCTGTGTATGTATGCGGCAATGGATGAGGAAGAAGCAGCTATCCTTCATTTGGAGCTGGCGTTGGAGAAAGGTTACACTAATTTTGGGCATTTGGCAACAGATGATGACCTGGATAATGTTCGCAATCTTGAGGCGTTTAAGGTTTTGATAGAAAAATGGAAGCAAATACATGGGGCCTCACAACCCAAGGAAGTAGAAGAGAAAGAAAAAGCTATAGGTTATCGTAGACTGGTGGGGTAAGGTGATTTTGGATGTGCGATGTGGAGATGTATTGCAGCTTGGTTAAATGGGGTTTAGGTGTTAGGTTTTGGGTGCTTGGTTTTGGGTTGGCTTTTCAGGAGTAAAGCTATTTTGGTGCATGTGGTTGAAAAGTAGTAAGTATTGAGACTATGTACAGCTTGGTTATGAAATAGAACGCGAGGGGACTCGCGCAACAGCACAGCGAATAATAATAAACTAAGGGAGCTACCACATGAACTAGCACCCATATGAAACCAGAATAAACATGACAGACAAAGCAAGACAAGCAGCTGAAGAGGTAAGGCTCAAAATGGCAGCCATGAAGCCTGAAGAGCTATCGAAGATTACAAAACGTTGTGAAATTTCAGAGGCTGACAAGAATAGACCTATAGAGGGCATGAATGAGGCCATGGTTGATGATTATATAATGATGTTGTCAGCGTCCGAGATGGTATTCAGTGATAAATATCAAAGAAGGGGTCATACGGGTGTAATTTATGCTCATCATATAGAGGTATATGAGTATAAAGAGAAAATCCTCATTGCAATTTTAAACATTGCAGATTCGAACAAAGTACGATATTGTGCCAGTTATGATTTGTACTTTTTTGTGACTTTTAGTTCTGATAAATCAAAAGCTCTATTCGCTTGGAAAGGTGAAATGTTCTCATCTGATGGAACTAAGGAGGGTGTAGAGACTTTCAACAATAGACTTGATGAAAGTTATTGGGCAAAGGAATTTTTATCTAGTTATTTTAAATCAGAATAGAGATTAGCGGAAAACATTGTTCCTGCTAAAAGTTGCACACTCCACTTGTTTGAAGTCAAACCCAATTGGACAAATTAACACTTAAAGCTAAGAGATACTTTTTGATTTGCAAAAAGCTCTTACATGATGATAATGTCAAGCATTTGAATCGCGCACCAGAAGAGGTCGTTCGAAGATTGTGTTCTATCGAAGTATGTCAGCACGCTCACGTATGAGATCTAATGCGTCCTGTGAGTAATCCATCCATGCATTTATTCTTTGTTGAAAAGCTTTGGTTATATTTTCATCTGTATTTGTTAAGGTAACATGTCCATTATCAAAAACAAATTGGCCTCCTTTCAATACCAAGGTATATGATAAGTCTTCCGTTTTTTCATCTTCCAAATAAGGCAAGAGGTCTGCAATTGACCTTACATGAGAAAGTTTAAATGATATGGGTTGCTTGTCGGTATATAAGCTAGAAAATTGAATTGCTTGACAGCTGGTGCTTAAGCCTAAGAAACGTGCAACACCAGGATGGTATAAACTAGATTTTAAAATGTACCGGCCATCTTTATTGGTTTGATCCATTTCTGTACTTTGACCATTGAACATTTCATTGGGGCTGAGAAGCCTTATTTTACTATGTGGCGATAACAGTTGATAGGCAAAGGTATTGTAAGCGTTTTGTTGAAAGATAACAGAATAATCATAGTACCAATCTAATCGTGTTTGATCGCATTTATATAAGTCTTTAATATTTGATGCATAAATATCTTTCAACCAACTACCATTACCCGTGAAATTATAATGCACTTCAAATATTGGAAAATCAGCATCGGATAGATCAACAAAAAAATCGTATGAATCAGTTTCAACAGGTACCCAGCATGACTGAAAGAATTGCTTATCAACAGGACGGTTTAAGTGCTCTAATAAGCTAAACCATTCGCTCAATATCTTGTCAATGCTTTCGCAAGTTACGTGGCTGATAATACCGCTGGTGAAAAGTATTTCCGGGGATGTATCAAGGTAGGCTAATACGCCTTTAAATTCTTCATACTTTTCTCCCCAGATCTCATACCAACTATTAAATAAAGTACCCTTAGGATGCATTTTATTTATTCAGATTTTGCCATGTTATATTAGAATAAACTTATAAAATATTTGTAATTACTCAACACAAAGACACCACCTGCAGACAAGAGTATTAGTGCCCATGTAATATATGTGTTTATTTGTTGCTTCTTGATTAACCTTTCTTGCATCTCGATGGATTGAATTAGTCTTTCAGTGACATCTTTCTCCATGGTTTTAATTTTCTCTTGAATAATAAGGTTGTCATTATGCGTTTGATTAACCTCCTTATGAAGCTTATTCAGTTCAGTTGAAAAGTTAGTTTCTGATATCTGTTGAATGAGCTTATGCATTTCTTCACTATACGCAACCAAAGCCTTTATTATATCCTCGGATTGTGAAGCTTGTTTATCAATTGTTTTAACAGCTATTTCTTTTACTCCAGTTATTACCTCCTCACTTGTAGATTTTAATTTTATTACGGAGTTATTAAAGTTTTCAAACTCTTTAATAATACTATTTTGACTTTTCTCTGTTATAGACACATTTTTCTTTTCCAGATCAATAAGCTTATCAGAAAAATTAGCAATAATGGTTTCAATAGCTTTTGCGATTTCTTCTTCTTGATTCTTTATAGTTTCGCTGGCTAGTGATCTTGCTTCATTAATTGATTTTTCGCTAATCTCTTTCAGTGTACCAGCAGAGTTCTTAAAATCTTCAATTTTCTCAGAAATGCCATTCTGACTATCTTGTGTGATAGTGCCAATTTTCTCTTCAAAATCAACTAGTTTGCCAGAGAAATTGGTAACAATGGCATTTATTTTATTTGCTAAGTCAGTTTCATACTTTTTTATAAGCTCAGCTGATTGGTTATTAACATTCTTAAGTTCTGCATTGGCAAAACTTTCGAGTTTCTCTGCCGTTTCTTTAAACGTTTTCAACTTCTGACTGATACTCTGGTCTCCGCTATCAATTGAGCCATGTACTTTCTGTTCAAAATCAGCTAAAGAACTAGAGAATGAATTTATAACAGAAGACGTTTCGTTTTTAATGACATCGGCCATTTGCTTCACTTCATGAGCTAAAGCTTTTGTTGCACTTGTGAATTCAGTTCCAGTATCGGCTACTTTCTCAACCTGTTCTCTGGCAGAATCTATCTTTGTTAAACTCTGCTGTATTTGAACTAATGATTTATTAATATTTTCAGACATTATAAAGTGTATTTTGTGGCTATGTTACTAATATTATTGGCATGTATTGCAAGGGATACTTCTGATTTTAGCTGAAGAAAAAATGGTTTCTCTGTTGCAATTTGATGTAAGAAGGTATTATAATCTTCAAATAATTGCCAAAACTCCAGTTTATTGGTAAATCGTTTTTCAAACTCCATTAATCCATTTTTATAGCTATCGCTTAATTCCGCCACTAAAATATCATTGTTATTGGTACCCAGAAAAAATAGGCAAAATGCATTTAATAGCGATAAGGCAGGGTTTTTATCCGTTAAAGAACGACGAATTAAACGCACAGCACCTTGCAGGTGCTTCACATTATCTATAGGAGTACCGACTCCTACTAATTCATCGTCTATTACTTTAAGGTATTTGAATAGAATTTCGGAGGTAGAATCTTTACCTCTGTCTGTATCTATGGTTAAAGAATAATCTTCTCCATTGTCAGCTACATAATCCTCTTTGGCATATTTAGAATTGAAATAATAAAAGATAAAATCTTTCAGTTCTTCATTTCTTTCTTTCCAGTCTTTTGATTCATCAATACCAGCAATACAAAAATTACGCATATCATCAATGGCGCGTTTCCTCTTTTCAGATATTTTTTCGTAGACAAATTCGGTTAGATAGGCTAAGCACCTGTAGATTTCGTTCTTTATAGGATATTCAAGGTCTTCGTTGATTTGATATTTTTTTGCTTTTTCTAGTTCCAAAGTAGCTCTATCAGCATTATAATAACGTAATAAAAACCTGTTTAAACCTTCAAAATATTGACCTTCGGCCTTTCGAACTGCAACGATACGGTATCTTTTATTGGAATAATCCTGTGTAAAGTCATCAATCAATTCGATACATGTCATCCGGTAAATGGCCTTGGCAATATCGATTTGATTACCTTCAATACCTTTGCCTTTATCATCCTCAATATAATTGACAAATGCGACAATTTCTTCGTTTTCATCGGCTGAGATTAAGGTTGATAAAAAGCCTTTTACCTTTTTTGTAGGCTTTATTTCTTTATCATTACCTTTAAACATATCAATATCAAAAGTACTTAACAGTTTATGCATAAATAGTTTTTCAGCCACAGCCCCTTTAAAACTATTGTTGTAGAAATACATGACCGTCTCATAATCTGCATTGTGATATTCAATGTGTTTTTTATCTACAGATAGATTGTGCTGATCAAACAGATCCAATAGATCCTCTTTGTATATCCAGTTTTCGGCTTCTTGCGGCACTTGCCTTAACTTACATTTTTGATAAACTTTACATGAGCGGTCATTACAGTTCCGAAAACCAAAGTATTTAGGCCTTTGACCTTCTCTACAAAAAAGGCGTACCAGATCCTTTTCAGGTGTGCAATAATCAATGTGTTGGTTGTGAATATCAAAATTATAGTGTTTGATAATTTCATCCAGATCATTCGGTTTGAACCATCTGCCCTTTATCACACCCAAAGGATCGGTATTGTTTGTGTATCTTTTATTAATTCTTGCCAATTTATAATCAGAAAGCAAAATAACAGCTAGGGCCATTTTTCTATCTCTACCACCACGACCGGCCTCCTGTACAAAGCTTTCGAGAGAACTGGAATAATTCATATTCACAGTAAAGCGTACATTGGGCTTATCGATTCCCATGCAAAAAGCCTTTGTAGCCACCATCAGGGGTTGCTTATCGTCCCTAAATAGCTCGAGATTTTTCATAGAGCTATTATCCTCGTCATCTCCACCGGAGAAAGTTCCCACATCAGGTATTAAATCGAATAAAGAATCTTTATTGGCTTGAACTGAGATGCCTGTTTTTGCTTTGTGCGGACAAAAAATAATACCTGCTTGATCGTATTCTGATTTTTGTGCGTAAAAATGGTTGTCAACGGATGTCTCTAAAGCATTATCAATGCCTACATTATTACCCTGTCGTTCTTCAAATGAGGACTTAATCATTTCTATAGCAAGGTTAGACTGAATGTCAGATAAATGCTGTGGAATAGACTGTATATACTGCTTTATGTAATTTTTTTTGGCCTCATAAAAACCCCATTTATCTGAGATCTTCATTGGAATAGAAAGATTGTTATCTAACAAATCTCTATAACGAGTACTTAATTCGTTAACTCTCTCAGGTGTTCCATAATCACTAGCTTCAAGCGCTTCAATTTCATTTTTGAACTCAACATTTACTTTCTCAACCTTATATTGTAGTTCTAATCTATTAGAGTTTTCGTAACGTACTATTGTTTCTGAATCTAAATCAAAGGCTCCTTCACCTGATAATTCACGTTCAACATCGGCTAAGACGTCAAATGAGGCTGTAGCTGTTAAGCCAAATAAGGATACATTTCCTTCTTTTGCCCTCACATATTTATATAGATTACGTCCCAAGTGTAAGTAGGAGAATCTGAAATCATGACCCCACTCTGAAACACAATGCACTTCGTCCAATACACCATATGCAAAATATACATGAGTATCGTGCATTAATTGTAGACGTTTCCTAAAATTGTATATCGCCAATCGTTCAGGTGACAGAAAAGCAAATAGCATTTGTGATTTTTCCATCTGGATCGCCCGCGCCTCTTTGTCTGATACTGTAGAGTTGATATAGGTACAACAATCGATGCCTGCTGTTATTAAACCATCGTATTGATCTTTCATCAGGGAGCTTAAGGGATCAACAATCAAGGTAACACCCGGCTGCAATAAAGCTGCTAATTGGTAGGTTAATGATTTGCCACCTCCTGTAGGTAGTAGTCCAATTACACAACTGTTTTGAAGCGCTCTATTAAGAATGGGGAGCTGTCCGGGGCGAAAACCCTGTTTACGGAATAAAAGTTGCAAGAAAAATTCAAGCAAGGACTTCGTTTCTTCAATATCTGTATAGTCGCCTCGTTCATCCTTAGTCACCAGGCTGCGATAGTTTATTTTATCAGTGGTGTAAATTGTTCTTGCTCTACGTACCTGTTTCGCTGATTGAATGTTGAAATAACACTTATTTTTAGCTTTAAAATGACTAAAACTATCTTCCTCAATATTGGTATGAACTAGTGTGGAGGTTTCAATTACCAGGTCAAACACTGTTTTATCATGCCTTGCTTTTTTATCCTCTGAAACATTCGCATCTAAATGCAGAGGTGAATTGCTAAATTCTGCAGAGCTGATTACATCCAGTTTTACAATTGGGAATTTCAAAAACTGGTATTGCTCGCTTAAACTGCAAAGCTTGTTAAACAACAACTCCAGATCTTTAAAGGCTAAAGCAGCGCAAGGCACATCCTTTTCTTCTACCAATACCTTCCACTCATCCTGATCAAAGCTCAAATGCTCTGTCATCATCGCTTCTAATATGGTTTTTTGCAAGCGGGCTATGGCAATGGGAGAAAGTACCAATTGCAATCCGGTTTTATCGACCTTAGCATATTCAGGCTGTTCCTTGCTATTAACCACGCTATTGAGCCATCGAAGCACCTTCAAATAATCGAACTCTTTTTGCAAGCTAAAAACAATATCCCCATTTGGTCTATCTTCTCGCTGAGTCAAAGCAAATGCTTGCTCAAACTGTTCCTCAATAATTGGACTTGACTTGGTTGGTAAACCACGTGTCACCATATTGTTGAGTATCGCTAATATAGGATGCACATCATCGTACACACTTGCTCCAATATCAAAAGGGGTAGCAGTTTCAAAGCAGCTTAATTGCTTATAGAATTCAGCAATAGCTTTTTGCTTTTTGTCATCCAACTGTTTTCTCAAATACCCAAGAGCGTCTAATTGGTAAGCGGCGTGAAATTGAACTTCAGGATAAAATTCAATAGGTATTAAATTACCATCACTAGTGTAAGTAAGTTGGAAAATTTTAATGTTACAGGTACATGTATTTCTACCTCCATAGTCGAATTGTGATTCTTTTCTTTCATATAGAGTCGGTACATGGTAGTAATCATGAAAAGCATCAATTCTTCTGTTTCCATAGTTTAAAGGGCCAACACAAATAATATAGTTATCGTGAAGAATTGTATCATCAATTTTTTGAGCCAATAACTTTAAATCGATTTGGGGAATATCAAGGATGTTGGAGAAAAAATGTATAACAGGCCTATTTCCATCCGACTTAAAATCGTTAATTGATACATCATCTAGGTATTTATTACACTTATCAATCTTACTGTTGTCTCCAAGGAAAGCATTGAGATGTATTTCGGCTCTATCCAATGCTATTTCAGATGGCTCGATGAGTGTAACCCTATTAACACTTACATTTAGTCCTTTGCTTTTGACAAAATCAATAAAAGACATAGTTGCCATGCCCTGACCACAGCCCCAGTCTACTATTTCAACCTCACTGCCTAAATCACTTAGAGGTATGCCTTTCAATGCCTCATGAATTTTGGCCTCATGCATATTGCCAAAAGACCATAAATATTGGCACATAAGTTCATGAGAATCGAGCAGATCAACACCATGGTTTAATTGCTCCCATAATTTATCTCGTTCTGACCTCGATAAGTGACTAATGCTTTGATTAGCTAACTTGCGTATATCTTGGAATGATGGAGATTTTAATATTTTTAAACCGCCAATATATTGTTGCATATTAAATTCCTGTTATCGTATCACAATTCGGGTTCTCTTTGTATGTTTTGTAATTTCTACGTGCTACTTCTTTTGAAGTATTGGCGTAACAATAGACACATTCGTGGGGGCAGGTATTGTATTGACCAATGTCTTTACTCATGATGCAACCGCACAATTCGCGCTGGCCTTTGTCTTTTAATTTTTTTTCTTTTTTAGGTATACCAAATAAATCGTGTTGCAATAAATGCTCTTTGCCTAAAAACTTAACTAATTCTGTATCATGTTTGAATAGATCAAACATCAGGTCGTCATCGACACATTTGTTGTGTTCAATACCGTATTGCTCTAATGGTATTTTCTCGGCACAGGTACCTATTTCAAAATTCCATTTTTTATTCAATTCCTGCAACCCTTTGGCAAACTGGTGCATGGTGGTTTCAGTAAATTCCTGATAGGCGATGTTCTCTTTTTTCAGGTTGTTTTTCACCTTGGTGTAGATGGCAATGTCAGCAAAGCTAAATACCAGTTTATTGGTGTGGTTCTGCAACTGATCGCCTATGTTTTCAACCCGCTCCAATAAGGTGTCCACCGTAATGCTATCTGTGAGTATCATAGGGTCGAAACGCCAGATGACATGCTGCTTGCCGATGGCCTTTGATAATTCGATAAAGGTGTTAATGCGGCTCTGCACATTGGGTACATTGCCTTCGTAGCCTTCCAGATCGTAATCGTTGAGTGTGAATTGAAAATAGAAGTTTTTTACGTTCTCCTGTAAGAAGGAGAGGTGCTTCATCATGGGACGAGGATTCTTTGTCCAGAACACGACTGATCGTGTTTTTGCAAAGGCTACATAAAGCGGTACGCCATTAAAGGGGTTTTTCCATTTGATGTATCCTTGCTTCCACCGTTCAACGAACCAATCGGCATAAAAAGCCGGTATATCGGTACTGCGACTAGCCGATACAATAATGGGTGCCTGGGCACTTACTTTTTGTCCTTGATCGTTTGTTATATCTATTTTTGTCCAGCTCATTTGATGACTCTAAAGGTTAAATTAATACGTTCGTTCACCACTTTTTTTGTTTTGGGTACCTGGTGTTGCCAATAGTGCTGTAACTCACCAGCCATAATGAGCAAACTCCCATGTGATAATTCCAATTCAATCTTCTCTTTCGACTCTCTATGGCGCAACTGGAACTTACGTGTGGCTCCAAAATTAACAGAGGCAATAAGGGGGTTTGTTCCCAACTCTTTTTCGGCGTCGGTATGCCAGGAAATGGAATCGTTGCCGTTGCGATAGCGGTTTAGCAGTACACTATTAAAACTTGTTTCAGCCAGATGTTGAATTTTCTGCTTGATCTTCAACAAGGTTTCGTTCCATTTCAGTGGAGCAAGGGTAATGCCTGAGAAAGAGTAGGGTTTATCATTGTCGCCATACCAAGCTGTGAGCCTTGGGAATGGTATGTTTCTTCCGTACATATTCATGGATTCTTGCTTCCATTCAATATCATTCATCAAGGCTTTGAAATGCCGGTTTGCTTCTTCTATATTGAAGAAGTTTGGCAAGTATAGGTATTCACCGTTATTGATGCTTATCCATTGTGGTTGCTTGTCTGCTTGACTGAATAAATCGAGTTGTGACATTGTTTTTATAATGGCTATTCGGTTATAGGGTTTAGGTGGCAAGGAATTCAGTCCAATTCTTTAATCAATTGATTCAACTCATCCTTTTTTCGGATGATCTTTTTGAGTGTTTTAACTTTTTCTTCTAAAGCAGCTTTTTCATTTTGAAATTTTTGAATATCATTCTGTAGTTCTGTTCTTGTTTGTTTCTGCACCTCAATAGCTAGGTTTTCAATATCAGATTGGGGCATGCTTGCATAATGATTCATTAAATCTGCTATGTTTGCAGGAGTTAAATCTTGTTGTCTTTTCAAAATTGTTTCGCGAAAAAAAATCTCAAGAGATGAACTGATTATTGAGCTTCGATTATTATATGGATCAGATTTTCTTTGTGGATCAAATTTTAATATAATCCCATTTACTAGTTCATATTTTAAATGTGAGCTGGTGGATTTGATAAATCCATCAGGTTTATTGTCTTTTTCATATGAAACAACTTGAAATTTTCCGTCTAATAATATATAACATTGGTACATATCTGTTCTTTAATTGTTCATGAATTATTCACTTAAAACGCCACCGGTTACGAATGTGGTATATCTTATCCAGCTTTTCTTCTTCAAATAAATTCAACTGACTCATTCCTATTCGTTTTTATGATGCCATTGATCCTCTTCAATTTCCAGAACGGCTTTAAGCTTTTCGTTTAGCCCAAGTTGTTTGGCCTTTTCAAGATGATAAATAAAACGCTCTTGTTTCTCCTTGTCGGACGTGTTATGCCAGGCAGCCAGAATTAAAGGCAAATCAATCTTTTCCTCGGAAGCTTGCTGAATTATCTTCCAAAGCTCATTCCAGATGTGCGGTTGAGGGCAAACTCTGTTATTTATTAGTATCGCACCTTTCATTTTTATCGCATTGCCTTATAGTAAGCAGTATATTATCTAATATTTTAACTCTTAGTATTTGTGTATATCTCTTAAAGGTATGTCCGAAAAGTAGATAACAAATTCCATTAAGCCTTACTAAGCTGATTTACCCTATTCCCTTATCGCCTTGTATTTCTTCAATGATATTAAATATCACATCCGTTTGTTGCTCGGTGAATACACCTTCTATTCCGTGACTGTGGAATTTCTTGAAAGCCGGACCATCGTATAGTTTTTCAGTATTGATCTCGCCATTCTTTGTTAAGAACTCCTTGATGGTTTCGAGGAAACTTATTTGAACCGATGATAGTTGGTTACTATTTATAAATTGGGCAAAAGCCTTATCAACCTTTTCTTCACCAAGTCCAATGGTGTGAATAATCAAGTCTACAAGATTAAAGCCTTTACCTAGTTCTTTATCTAATCCGGCTTTATTCAACTGACCGTTATACAGCAATTTTTCAAGTGAGCGTAGTTCCTCATTGGTGATTGATTCACCATTGCGTATTCGGGCTATTGTAACATTATCTTTGTGCTCACGAATAATTTCTTCCAATCGGTGGATATTCGACTTAAACGGCGAATTATACTTTTCTTTTGATTCCCCACCTTCATAGTCCTTAATAACCACATCACCCTCGTACAATTCATCCATGAAATTGGTTGTGGCATACTTTTGGTCCACCGGATCGATATAACGCAATAAATCGCGTATTCCTAGCCTAATTTTTTCAAGGTGAATTAAACCATCAGTTTTCCAATACTCCTCTTCCAATGGCAGTTTTATGATTTCTTCTTTTTCATTAACTGCTGGTATCGATGTTTTCTTCAGAAGTTTTTTGGATATAATTGCCACCTTTGTTATTGGTGTTGTATATGAAGCTATAAAAGCCTCCACATTTGGCGACTCTATTCTTTTTGTCATCAGGCTGTACAATAGCTTATCGTAAAAACGAGACAAGTCAGAATCGTTATTTGCCGGCTTAATGAGGTGGGCTAAATGATCTTGAATCTCTTTAATGTCTTTTTTATCCAGATGGTTCCATAACTCACGATTACTTTTGCCATAATCCAATACCCACTTTATTTTCATTTTTACATCAAACCTTGACTCATCAAGAGAGCAGATTTCATGATGCAAATCATCCAACAATTGAGTGCGGTATTTTTGTAATCCTTCAATGGCTTTTAGGCGACCATCCTTAAGGTATTGAGCCAATTGAAGCTTCAAGTTGAAAACCGTTTCCGTTAAACTCTTTTGTGCCGATGTTTCTATGCCTTTAGGGTTTTCCTCAAAGAACTCAAAGTTTCCACATAGATCAAAAATTAAAAACTTGTCTTTATGCTTTCCTGGTCCAAACAAATCAGGTCGGAGACGTGAACCACGACCAATCATTTGCCAAAATTTAGCATAGGACTTAACCGGCTTGTAAAACACCAGATTAACAACACTAGGTGCATCAATACCGGTATCCAGCATATCTACAGAGATCGCTATTTGAGGCAGGCGTTCGGTTTCTTCATCACAAAAGCGGCGAATGAATTCCTCAGCCTTGGGTTCTCCATGTGTTATTACTTTTGCATAATCGTTGCCATAGAGCTCCTTGTCTATCTCCAGTAAGGTATCTTTCAGAAACTGGGCGTGCTTCTTATTTCGAGCAAATATGATTGTTTTACCAATTTCATCACCACCCCGTTTTTTGATTCCATTCTTCAGGATGTAATTCAGCGTTTTAATGGCTGTATCCTTATTGAATAACCAATTATTCAAAGCATTTTTATCCACCCATTCGTTACCAGTGGCTTCTTCACCGTCAAGAATTTCTTCCTCAAACTCTTCCTTTTCTTCTTCACTTAGTTCATTGTACTTAATTCCTTTTGTATGAAATTTAGTTGGTACTTCTATGGAACGATAAGGCGTAAGATAGGGAGGAGAAGAATTAACGGCCTCTTCAAATGTAAAGGCATCGGTTGGTTGCTTATCCGGTAGTCCGAATACAGCATAGGTATTTCGATCAATACGCTCCAAAGGTGTTGCTGTTAAACCAAGGTAAAGTGCATCGAAATAATCAAATATGGCCTGGTATTTTTTATAGATGGAACGATGTGCTTCATCAACGATAATAAGGTCGAAATGCCCCACTCCATAGAACCTTTCGGCACCGTTATAACTTGAGTCAATCTTCCCCATTAATGTTTGATAGGTGGAGAAGACTATTCGCGTATTTTTGTTCTCTTTATCTTCAAGAAGGCTGACACTCGAATGATCCGGCATCAACTTCACAAAGTTTCGTTTGGCTTGATTAACCAAGCTGATACGATCTGCCAGAAACAATACCCGCTTTGCCCAATTGGCTTCCAACATTAATTTACTCAAGGCAATAGCCGTACGTGTTTTGCCTGTGCCAGTAGCCAATACCAATAAAGCCCCGCGATTGGTTCCAATTAGCTTGCCCGTAGTTTTGTCGGTGCCAGCATAGTGCTCCGCAATACTTTTAATCGATCGCATTTGATAGCCTCTACCAGCAATATCAGTATCAATTTCTTGGGTTCTAATATCCTTTCGATTAGTGCGACGAAACAAAATAGTTTGTAACTCCTGTTTGGTCAGAAATCCACTAATAGCACGTGATTGTTTATAGAAACGGTCGTTCCAAATAAAGGTCTCGAAACCATTACTATAAAACATTACCGGACGCTGTTGGAACATTTGCTCTAAACAATCGGCATATAGTTGCGCCTGGTTTTCACCCTTGGTGGCGCTTTCCAGGGTCTTTTTTGCCTCAACCAGGGCTAAGGGTTTGCCATTATCATCCCAAAGTACATAATCAACATAACCGGTTTCGGACTTATTTGTTGATTTTGGCATATACTGCACCTTAAACTCCTTGTCGTTGATACCTTTTAAATCCCATCCTGCTTCGCGTAAGGAAACATCAATAAGGTATTTTCGGGTTTCGTATTCATTACGTGGATGTTGCACTTCATCTAATTGTGCTGCTTCATCCTTACGTTTGTTTCGCTCCTTAATGAGGTCTTCAATCTGCTTACGTTGAAGCTCATTTTCGTCGAGTAGCTGTTTATTTCGTTCTTTTGTTTGCCTAAGCTCTTCTTGATTTTTACTAAGATCCTTTTCAAACCTGTTTTGAAGTTCGGCAAGCTGTTTCTTACTGAGAGCTGCTTCTCCCTCTTTGGGAATGCATTCGCCGTTAAAAATGCCAGGCACCTGGATATCACCATCGGAATACGACTTCGCAAACCATTTACAGAGGTAAAAAAGATTTGTAATATTTTGATCTGAGTCAACAACAGAAACTGGCTTATTGTGGATGGCTAAGTTTCCTGTTTTACGAATCAGGTCCAGCTCTTTGTACAGTTTATGCGGAAACTGTTCTCTGAAACAAGAACTCTTAATTAAACTGTTTAAAGAGCTATCATAAGGCAAGTCCAGATCGTGATCGTTCTTATACATCCAGTTAACAGCCAACTCCAGAGCCATTCGCGAATAAGTTAACGAAGTTCTAGGGTCGGTAATTACAAACTTCTCAGCACGCGTAGCTCGCTGATATAGTTCTGGCCATTGGGATTGTAAAAAACTAAAATTGCTCATTGTCTGATTGACTTAATGACTCTAAAATAGCAACTATTTTAGCAAATAGAGTACATATTTTTATTTATTCCATCTTACACAGTTAACCATACCGCCTTCGGCGGCCAATTTTGTTGCTCCCAATCTAATGCTGATTAAATATATTGCTTTGTTATTTGCCATTCAAAAAGGAAGAATTAGCAAAGCGAATCACTGTAAGAATCAATCTCCAGCAAGTCGCAAACATAAACAGGAATTTGCATATGGAATTAGGATTTACGCTGTTTAATCATGCGGCCAGCAGCAAACAAAATACGGTCGATGTAATAGCTGTAGTCCTTTTGTGCTTTAAGTTCAGAGCTTAATTCATAGCTTTGCAACCAATTGATATAACTTTTTATCATTGGCTTATGCTTTGCAGTTATCACGCTGAGCTTAAGGTATGGCTCCATATCATTTTCTTCTTCCAATTGGTACACAGCAAAGGCTCTGATGACATGTTGGTCGATTATGGGTTGACCATCTGTTTTAGTAAGGTGGCGGCCAAACTGATAAAATACCAATGCCTCATCTTGACCAGCATCAGTCTTATCAATTTCCGCAATGCCCTTGGCGATGTGCTTTAACTTCTTGAGGTCACCATTTTTCCATGCGAGCGCATAAAGTAACTTACTCAGAGGATGGTTTAGATCCTTGGTCAGTGTATTTGACAATGTATAATCAGCATTAAGAATACCTTGCTTTTGCAGATCAGCGATCTCTTCGGACTTAATACTAAATTCGATTTTAGGATATGCATCCACATCCATTTGGTATTTCGGCTCAAATGTTCGCTCTTCAATACCCTTTAATTCACCAATTGATTTAGCGATTTTTATTTCATTAAAAACCGTATCAATAAATGCTTTAAAATTAGTGTCTGTCATTATAATCGGTTTCATGTTTTCGTGTGTCTACTTGCGGCTTCATATATCCACGAAAACCTTCATTAAAAATAAGCATATCGTGATGTATTGTATAGGTGTTGCGCTTGCAAGTATTTTCTTTGGGTTCATGCTCATATATTAGAGCTCCTTCAATGGTTTCAATTACTTCTTCGCTTAGAGTGAAACCCTGCCTTGGTTCAAGCTTACCAAAACGGATATAGACTTTACCTCTTACATTATCCAACCAATCTTTTTTATGCTCTTCTAAGCGTTTGTAAAAGTCACGCCCTTCTTTCTTTACCAGACCTATATAGAGTAATGATTCATTGCCCCCAAATACTCTTGTAATCTGATAAACCCCTCTGCCATATGAATCGTCGGAATAATAAGCCGATTCAAAGGTTTTAGGATAAGTCCATTGTATCGTTATGTTTTTAATATAGCTCATTTATCACACCAAGTTCTATTAAATTACCTTTTCAATGGGTAGTAATAAACACTCCCACACTTAAAGAAAAGCAGGGAGTGTGAGTTCTTTATTTTCCGTTACCCGATACATCAAACAGGCCATTGAAATTATTAGGTAAGTACACCTTATCTGCAGGGTTTTTGGATATAGCCTGCATGCCGTCAATGTATTTTTGGGATATCAGAACCTGACTGGCAGCATCTTCGTTGGTTGTTTCTTTAAGCTTACCCAAGTAGGTACTTTCGGCTTCGGCTAAGATGCGAATGGCATCGGCTTTGGCTTGTGCTCTGATGATGGTGGCATTGGCTTCGGCATTGGCTCTGGTAACTTCGGCCTGTGCTTCTCCTTCGGCCTCTGCCATTAGGGCACGTTTTTTACGCTCAGCCGTCATCTCCTGCATCATGGCTTCGGCAGTCTCACTGGAGTAGTTAATCTCCTGAATCTCAACACGCGTAAATGTAATGCCCCATTTGGCACCTGATTCGGCTAGTTGTGCAGCAATTTTGGTATTCAGACTCTGACGCTCTGATAAAAGCTGGTCGAGCTTTAACTTACCTATATTAGCACGCAAGGCATTGAGGCCGATATCTGCTACTGATTTAGGTAGGATATCGATATCATACACGGCTTTAACAGGGTCGGTTATGCGCCAATAGATGGATGCGTTAGCATCGATGGTTACATTATCGAGTGTTTGACACTGGCGTGGAGGTGTATCCGTTTGCTGCTCCGACAGCTCAACAAAGTAACCACGCTTGTTAGCCGTACCATCCCATTCGTACAAGGTTTTAAAACTTTCGATAAAAGGGATCTTAAAACGAAGTCCTTCGCCCTGAACACGAGAATGTTTACCAAAGCGCTTGATAAGTACCACATGGTTTTGTGGTACAGTATAAATTACTGCCATAGTTTAAATTATTAGTTTGTTCGATTTTGTATTTATTATCTGGTATGTTTCACCAACAGTAAGCTCTTTCTCGCTTTCAAATTGGTGAAGTTCGTCGGCGATATTTACAAAAAGCTTGCCATCTACTTCTGTAACTATTCCCTTTTGCCCAATAAATGCCTGAATACCGCCTGTGTGCTTACGCGGTGCAATGAAGGTGTCGTTTATTTTTTCGAGTACTTTGCGCCACAGGGTGTAATGAAAGGCCACCAAGGCAAACCAAATTAGGACAGCTATGAGCACTTGGTAGAGCAAGGGAACATTAATGTTGATAACAATGGCCAAAGTTGTAAGCACCCATGCAATATGTGTGGGGATATCGGATGCAAAAAAGATATCAATAACGATTAAGATCAATGCTAAAACCAATAAAATTTCGGTTAACGACATGCTCAAAAATTGTATGCTATCCATTTGTATATTTGTTTTTAGTTTAACTCACCAACTCCCCTTTAAACGCCTTTTGTAACAAAGCAGAAAATAAATCCTCACTCTCGGCCAAACTTTGTTTAGCCAACTCTTTTTGCTGCTCTATTAAAGCAATCTTTTCGGAGAATTGGGTTTGGAGGGTGATTGGGGGTAATGGAATTTTAACCTCTTTTATTTTAGTTAAACTTAAAAATGTTCTAACCGTATCTGTCATCTCCTTGGCAAACTGATTTTGCACCAATTGACTATTAAAACAATATTCAAGATATGTAGGTAATGCTTTTTGTAGGTTTGGAGTAATTTTATTGAAATTTTGAGACATAACAGCCTTTTCTAGTACTAAAGGTACTTGAAGTGCTTTACCTGATGAACCAACAGCAATTATAACAATATCACCTGGTTTTATTAAACTCCGTTTTAATTCAATTGCCTTTTCCTCGCTGACATATTTAACATTAGATAAATCCAGTCTTCCTGATGAAATATTTGTTCCTCTTAAAATAATAACTCCTGAGTTAGTATAGTGTTTTGATGTTAAGTTCGAACCAAATGGTCCACTAGAGAGAGAGTATTTCTCTTCTGATGCAATTTCAGCAATAGATTTATTTTCAAATAAGCTAGGATCCCCAAACATCTCCAAAAAGATGGATTGTGCCAGTTGGTCGTACTCGCTGATGATTTGCTGCGTTTTATTGCGCAGCGCATCGGCAGCATCTAATATGGCGGCTATCTTTTTTTGGGTTGGTAGTGGGGGGAGGGGGATTTGGAGATTTGATATATACCTGGGTAATTGAAGATTGATAATACCAGTTGTCTTATTCTGAAAGCCGTTTGTTACACCAAACTTATGATTTGAAAATAAAATATAGAGAAGGTACTTAGGAAATACTAACTCTTGCTTTGGTCTCAACACTGAAGTGAAATTATTGCAGAGATACACTCCTTCTTTATCAAAATAAACAACCCTCCCAACAGGCTGTGTTGGGCTTCCTCCTGATTTTTCGATAATAATATCACCCCTTTTTAATGTTTTTGCCTCAACCTTCTTCTGTGCAATATCCCTTTTTACAACATTATCAAAAGACAAGGTGCCATCATTATTAAAATTAGTAGTCCGAAGCACATTAATAACTTCACCTTCAGATCCCCATTCTCCCGTAATAGGTTTTTCAATTAATTCTTGTAAAAAAGCACTAGTCATTAAGCAATGATTTTAAGGTTACCGAAAGACTATTTCTTTCCTCATCCAACTTCTCAATTCGCTCCAAAATCACTTCTGGCTTATCGAATTCTACCTCTTCGTACACAATTTCTTTGTAGCGGTTAATGCTAAGGTCGTAGTCGTTTTCTTCTATTTCGGAGAACGGAACCAAAAAGCTTTGCTCGGTTCGTTTGCGGTCGTCTTCGACACCCCTTTGTCCTTCGGACATTGCCCCTAAAGGGGAAAGGCTGTGGTAACGAGCGATGATGTCGGGTATGTTAAAATTATCGTGGTTTTTGGTGATTACTTCCTCTGACAATTCAGCATCGCCAATAAAAGAAGAGAATAGGTCTTCGTCAACCAAAATATTACGCTTGTCATCCAGGCTTTTGCCATCGGCTAACATGTCGTAAAACCAAACCTTATCGGTACCACCACTGCCTGTTTTGGTAAAGATTAGTACTGCAGTACTTACTCCGGCATAGGGCTTAAATACGCCACTAGGCATTGAAATAACCGCCTCCAGCTTATTGTTGGCTACAATCTCCTGACGTAGGCTTTTGTGGGCTTTCCCGCTACCAAATAGCACACCATCGGGTACAATCACCGCACAGCGTCCACCCATCTTCAACATACGTAACATGAGGGCTAAAAAGAGTAGTTCTGTTTTGGTGGTGTTGGTCACATTTTTTAATCCGGGTGCCACACTTTCCTTATCAATGGTTCCCTTAAACGGTGGATTGGCTAATACTAATGAGTAGGCATCTGCTACGGTATTATCCTTGCTCACCGCATCCACATCGGCAATATTAGGTTCTTGTACCCCGTGTAAATAAAGGTTCATGGAAGCAATGCGCAACATGGTGGCATCAAACTCCATACCGTTAAACATGGCATTATTAATATGTGCACTGTGTTTATCCAACTCCACCACATCGTTGTGATGATCGATGTATTCCTTAGCTGCCACCAAAAAACCAGCGGTTCCACATGAAGGGTCACAAATGGTATCTTCCAGTGTTGGTTTAACCAGGTGCACCATCATTTTTATAATATGGCGCGGCGTACGAAACTGACCTGCTGTACCTCCTCCTTCAAGCTTGGATAACAAGTACTCATAGATATCTCCCTTGGTATCCTGGTCGTCCATGTTAATGCTTTCCAGCTTCTCCATAACAGCATCCAACACCATAGGCTTAGAAATACCAAAGTTGGCGCCTCTCATATGCGTAGCAAACAAGCTTTTATCTTTTCCCAAAGTACGTATAAACGGAAAGATACCTTTGCCATCCTCAGTGGATGAAAAAATGGTAAAACGGGCGTTCACATCCATCTCTTTGAGGTTCTTCCATCGGAAGTCTTGTTGAGTGTCATCAAAAACAGGCGTATACTTAAACCCGCGCTTGGCCTTACGCTCATTGCGCGTTTCAATTTCATCCAAATCCTTAATAAATATCAGATAGGTCAACTGCTCTACAATAGTAATGGTATTGGTTACTCCTCCTGTCCAGAATACGTTCCATATCTGGTCTATCTGCGATTTTAATTCTCCTGTGATCATATTATAAGACTATTAGATAATAGACAATAGATTATTAGACTATTTACAATACGTAAATGGATTGCTAAAACAGCTGATGTATTATAGCTGCACTTATACTTTTACAAAGAGTCAAGGTATCCGCTAATCCAATTGGGCTGCCTTGTCAAAACCTTCTTTTTAGCTGTGCTCTCATCTATCTCAACTATTGACTGGTACCCTCCCCACGTGTAATCTTCTGCTTTAAATGATTTAAAGTCAAAAGTCTCATTAATTGTCGTCGGTTGCATATAATCTAAGTATTCACAATAGAATTTATTATTCTCAGTGAGTACAAATAATTTCGGCCATGTATTGTGCGTTTCTGCACCATAAAAGAATCTTGCTTTCATTTTTTTAATATTAAGTTAAATTTGAAATGCTAAAATAATTGAAATGTTAGAGTAATAGTTCGTGTGTTATAAAAAAGAAAGTTTTTTTAACTCCTCAATTATAGCTTGTTTATCTTTGATGTAATTACTTACCGCATTAGCCAATTCCTTTGCTCTCATACTAGAATATTGATTATCTGAAAGCTTTGAAACTTCATCTAAATCAGAGAGGTCCATACCCAAAGCTGTTCTTTCAAACCAATAACCTTCATTAGTGTCTCCGATAACTTTTTTCACCACTTCAAAGTTATTCTTGAGCTCATGTTTGTTTACCCAAATGCCCACATTCAAATTATGGAATGAATGTCTTCCGGTTCCATTAAACGTTTCGATGAAAAACTTAACTAAAGGCATTTCGGTATCAATGCAGATATATGCGTTTGGTTTTGTAATTTCAACAAACCACTCTTCGTTTACATTAAGCTTTAGTTCTTTTAATTCATGACGTACTTTTTGTCGAAACGAGTCCTTTATTTCGTTTACGGTATCGTGATAATAATCGGCAATACCTTTTGCACCTTTTAAATTTCGCTTGATAATATCTTTAATTTCTTGCGACATGGCATTTGTAGTTAGTTGGTTCGTTAATTTTTTCAAAAGAATATTGTATTGCTTGATACTCTCCCTTACAATTGGACTATCTGTTGCTTCTTTTTGACATTGTGATAACCAATCAATAATATCGTCAGCATATGAAAGTAGGTAGAAATCTTTATCAGCTTTTTTATTGCCATAGCTTTTTTCAGCTGGTTCTGTACCTTCGAGAGTAAGGTAAAAAACTACACTGGTATTGCTTTGGTAATTACAATAACGCTCTATTTGTATTTCCTGATCTGTAGCGTATATTTTGTTTTCAATAATGATATTCTGCCCGGCAATATCTGTAATTACAATATCTAAACGTCCTCCTGTTTTAGCTTCATAATCTATTTTACCAATCGACAATTCAGCAGTTACCTTAGCTCCTTCTGTAGTGAATTTTGTAAGAATAGGGTTCTCAGGAGTAATAGCCTTAAGCCTTTTTAGAAAGAGCTTTAAGAATACATCATTAAATCCATGATTACCATCTGAATTAAGGATCTCACACAAAAAAGCAGAGTGTGTCTTGTTTTCGGCGCTCTCCATGTTAAGAATACTAAAGATATTAAAGTTTTCTCCTTTCAGCTTTGCAATCTTTTCTGCTTCTTCTAATTTGGCTTTTACCTGATTTAATAGCGATTTTATTTCTATCATGTTTTACCAATAACGTGTTCGTAAATAGTTTATTTGAGATTCTAATTCCTTATTTCCAGCCAGAGGTTTCAATAAGTCTTCAGGTGTAAACATCCGGTATTTTTCGGGTTTCTTTAATAAAGAAGTCCAGGACTCATGTAAATTATCTATTACCAAGTCAGGAGCACCAACTTTATTTCGTAACTGAATATTGTCTTCCGGAATCACATCAATGTGCAACCAATCATCCGCATTCAACTCCTGCTCTTTGTGCTTTACCATTTGCCAGGCAAGCAGTGTCTGTCTCATTAACTGGTAAATTGGTTCGTAGTAAAAGTTTTGGATGGGAACCTTGGCTTTTACCGGTGAATCGTGATCATTAATTAAG
This sequence comes from Carboxylicivirga fragile, assembly GCF_050589805.1. Lineage (NCBI taxonomy): Bacteria > Pseudomonadati > Bacteroidota > Bacteroidia > Marinilabiliales > Marinilabiliaceae > Carboxylicivirga > Carboxylicivirga fragile. The sequence continues at coordinate 23,996 of NZ_JBNGOY010000058.1, forward strand.
GCATTATATCTATTTTGACGCGTCTCACCACTGCTACCATCAGCTTTACACGATTTAGGGTAGGACTCGGTGTATTTCCATTCAATCAGTACCTGAATTTTCTTTCCGCTTGTAAGCTTACCACTCATCATGGCATCTACCGAGGTGCAGTTAGCTCCACGGGTCTGCTTTTTTCCCGGTTTAACTTCGTTTAGGTAGCTTTCGTTACTGGTTACCTCAAAGCCAACGTATCCATCTTCAAAGTCGGCACATGCTTCCATAAATTCAGGGTTAAGGCCTTGCAGTACTTTTAATGCAGCCTCCTTATTGTTTCTCAAAAAGCACAGATGATTAACACATGCAATTTGTGATGACAACAAGTGTCCTGTTGGCACATTACAACCCGGCCACCAAACTATCTTATTGTCGTTAAAGTATTCGATTGCTTCGTGGCGTATACCACTGTAAAGGTTTTCCAGAGGATTTAATAATACAAAATCACGTTCTTTACCACGATAAATACCTCCTGCTTCACAGTCAAAAATCTCATTGACTAATTGACACGCCTTTTTTCGTTGGTTTTCTAAGTAGTTCATGGTTTATTCTGTTAGTTCATTATGTCCGTTTTCGCCTGATATCTCCAGCACGTCTAGTGCCTTATTGTCTTCCATTGTTTCGATGGAGCGCAGCTTGCGTTCAATAACGTTCGTTCGTGTGCCTTTTAAAGTATCCAATGAACCGGATGCTGTCTGCAACTGTTTTTGCACTTTCTCCAATTGACCAGAAAATTTACCAAACTCCGTTTTCACAGCACTCAACACATTCCACACCTCACTGCTTCGTTTTTGTACTGCCAGCGTTCTGAATCCCATCTGCAAACTGTTCATCAGTGCGGATAACGTGGTTGGGCCGGTAACTGTTATCTTGTATTTATTCTGAAGCGTCTCAAACAAGCCAGGGTGACGTAACACTTCGGCATACAAACTCTCAACAGGTAAGAACATAATACCAAAATCGGTTGTGTGCGGCGGATCGATGTATTTGCCACTGATGTCTTTTGCAAAGGACTCAATGGTTTTCACTAAGGCTTTTTGCGCTACTGCAATTTGCTCTGGTTCACCCTTGTCGTAAGCATCCAACAGGATATGATAATTCTCTATTGGGAATTTAGAGTCAATCGGCATCCATACTTCCTGGTCATTATCTTTTCCCGGTAGTTTAATGGCATACTCGACATTAGCCTGACTGCCTTTTTTAGTAGCTACGTTCTGAGCATATTGATCAGGTGTTAGAATTTGCTCTAAAATATTACCCAATTGGTATTCGCCCAATACACCACGCGTTTTTACGTTAGAAAGCACTTTTTTAAGATCTCCCACACCAGTAGCAATGGTTTGCATTTCACCCAAACCTTTATGAACCTCTTCTAATCGGTCACTGACCAGTTTAAAGGATTCTCCAATTCGTTTCTCCAAAGTTGATTGCAACTTCTCATCAACCGTATTACGCATTTCTGTAAGTTGCTTCTCATTATCCTTACGTATATCATGCAACTGCTTCTCAACGGCTTGTTTCACATCTTTAATACCATCTAAGGATAATTGATGAGAGGTGTGCAGTTGTTTATTTTGCTGGTCAAAATTCTGCTTTAAACTGTCTCTGAAAGTGTTTAGTGTATTTGTCAATTCTTCCTTCGAAGCCTTTAATCCATTTGCAAGTTCGTTCCTGTTTTCCTTACCCTCCTGTACCAGCTTCTCACCAAATTCATTCAGCTTTGAACTGGTTTTCTCGGTAAAATCAAGTTGATTGGTCTTAATACTTTCATGCTCCTCCTGAGTTGTTTTGTTCAACTCGGCTTTAAACTTATCAAGCGAAGTTGAAAATTCAGATAGTTGCTCTTTCTGAAGTGCCAAATTTTCTTTGATACGCTCCATTACAGCATGCTGAAGGTTTTGAAATAAAGTGTTTATTTCTTGACGGTTTTCTGCATTCACTTCCCGAAGTTCTTTTCTTGACTGAATAAATTCATCTTTTATTTCCCTCCTAAAAGGTTCCATCAGGTCACCGATTCCAGAAACTTTAGGTTTTCTAAATACAGTAATCAGGACTGCAATGAGCACGATGCTGTTAATTATAATTAGAGCAATTTCCATAATTTATTCCTTTTCTAGTTTAACATGGGGTAAAAGTATGGGGGATGTGTGCGGTAGTGGTGCACATATCTATTTATATTCTTTAGCCCGTTGTGTAAATAACATTTGGATTAGTATCAAACTAGTTGTAATTATTAAATGTGCTTATGTTTTGGATGCTAATTTTATTGATCATTTATTAGGGGTTAGGTATTAGGACTTGGGTTTTAGGGGTTAGTTTAGAAGGTGGCAATGGAATTTATCGAAATTCTCAGGATACATTTTAAAGACATCCATTTTATCCATTTTCTTCATGTTGTTGACATATACCTTTAAACCGTTTAGTTTAACAGGGAGTGTTTTCATTTGTCTGGGCTGGAAGTTGAAACGAATACTAACTTCCGAATCTTCCACCTTGCGTTCATTTTTATTAAATAGGTCAAAGCCAATACCGCACTTAATGGTGTAGTAGTTAGTGTAGATATGTCTGTCGTGAATTTTTGGTTGTTTACCTGAGTTAAAATATTTATCAAATTTTAGTATGGTGAATTTAATTTTTAGATGCTTGTACTTTGCAAAGTGCCTATTCAGTACACTATGTGTTTTAATGGCTCGCTCTTTAGGAGAACAATTCTCTTGCGATAATATGCTCTCGGATAATATGGCGATAGAAAGCTCCCCCTGGTAATCAACAGGAATTAACTGTTCCAACATTGGAATGAGGTTGTCTTTTAGTCTGCCTTGTGATTTATCTGACAGTATGTACTTATCGGCGATAACGATTGAATTGGTGGGGAAAGTACTGATAAATTTTAAATCACTCCAGTTGTTGAATATTTCATCGTCAGACTCATCTGCGGGCAAAACAATGGTTTTTTCAACATCATTGTATTTAATGTATTCGCTCCATTTTGTTTTTAGCGTTGCAGACGTTATCACCCGATAGCCATATTTACGTTCCAAATCAATGGCATTTTGTTCATCGCACTCGATGAACAGAAGTTTGCAACCTCCATTGTTTAAACAGGACGAGAGGCAATCTTCGTCAAGTAGGTTTTGCAAGTACACCATGTCTGCAGCGTTTTGCTGCTGAACAATATCGTCAATAAATAGCTCGGCCTCTTCGGACTCATACATCTCCTCTTCAGAAGCATAATTGGTAATGAGGGTGTACCTATTGGCATGTTTGAGGAAGTCGTCACAGAATGATGTGATGACAGCATCACTGGAGTCTATAGCCCAATAATTGTTAATGAAGTTTTTATCGATATATACCTCCATAATTAATTTTTTTGAGCGTGTTTTAATCGCATTAGTTCCCTTTTCCAGTTTGATGCTTCGTCGAAAAATCCTTTTCCAAACTCCCCATCTAAGCCACCGTCTTCTTCAATGATAAGTTTTTCGACCTGTTTTTTACCAGCAGGTATTTTATCGGGATGGTAGAGGTAGGAGATGGAGATATCATCGGCTTTTACCTTGTGTTTGGGGCTCGCTACCAGGTATTGGAACTTACGGATGAAATACTCGGAGTGGGTTTCGATAACTACCGAGCAGTTAAATTTTTCAACAGCATCAGTTACCATCTCGGCTAATTTACTTTGGAAACTGGGGTGAAGATTTACTTCTGGTTCTTCAAGAAAAATGGTGTTATGTCCCGCATAATTTGCACCATTCATGCAAAAAGAAAGTAGGTTACAGACAAATTGATTGATACCTCTTCCAAAGTTTATTAGAGGGCGTTCTTTTTTATTCACCTTAAGAAAATAGCTTACTCCAATTTTTTCATCACCAGCAGTAATTGGCTTGATTACCATCTTTTCTGCTATCTCAAATTCGTTTAACCATTTATTGATGAATTTGATGGTGTCCGAACTATCATAATGCAAATCGTTTAAAAATTCGGCTCCAAAAATTAGCAATGGGTTTTTCTCTCTATTTACGTCTGACAGGAAATAATTGTTAGAAAAGGATAAATCACTATGTGCAAAAATGCTATTATTGAGCAACTTGTATAGCTGCTTACTAAATTCAACAGCAATCGATTTATAATTATCGGATAAATATCTTAGCGTGCTATGAAATAGAAAGTCATCTTCATTAGCTTGTTTATCACTGCTGGGCGTAGTTTGATTGTATTTATTTTTGCCTACATTTTGAATAGCCGTTATCAGTCCGGATGTAAGGGCTGAGTTGTTAGCTCGTTTCCAGCTGAGCTCCTCAGTGTCAAGCAATGCTCTAAAAATTGGGTTTTTTACGTTCTTATTATCAGGAGCCGTAGGTGCCTTTTTACAAGGACTTAATAACTCAAGAAAACTTGGAGTTATAGAACCGGGATATGCTTCCGTGTTGATAGAAGGAGTCATTGTTTCGAGAAGAATGAGTAAGACATCTTTTTCAAATTCTTTATACATCGTTTTAAAAGCTTCAACAGTCGTTACATTAGCTTTGGTAAGTTCATTGCTAAGAACATGATACTTACTGTTTTTTCTTAAAATCGCTAATGAATTTTCTTCACTTACAAGTTTTAATAACTCAGAGTTAAATAATAAGCCCTGTACATTTGTATAATCCTTTTTTAGAAAAGGGGATCGATTATCAAGCGGCTCAAAGTGATTGCCATTAGGTAATAAAATAGTTGAAGAACGCTGCTCTTTTATCTCATCCTCTGAATAAGATGATGTGTTTATTTTATGTTTCTCATCATCAATATCAAAAGCATTAAAAGTATAACCCATTGACTGGTACCTTTCGTATAGTTCATTTTCTTTGGCAGACAGTAATTGATTTTCTGAAAGTTTCTTGTCTAAAAGACACAAATACTCTTGCTCATGCATCAAGTCTTTATGTGTTGTTAAAGCATGATGTATTTGTGGGACAACATTTTCAACGGAATCATAAATTAGCCCCCAAGAACCAATCTCAGCATGGTTATCACTTATAAGCGCATAATGGGCTAATAATTCATTATCCGTATAAAATATTAATTGCGTTCCTTGACATTTATCTTGTAAATTCTCGTTGATATCCAGTTGTAATTTAGCTGTTAAATCACCATAAATGTCGTGCTTAAAGCAGAAGCTAAAAAAGAATCCTTCTGTTTTACTATCATAGCTCATATTTGCATTAAGCGAACCTAAAATTAGCTTTTGTTCAGCACTTAAAGTTAGGTTATCAAGAGAAACCAGATGTTGTTTTTCATCAAATACAAGTACTTCCTTTAAAAGGCGGAATGCATTTTTAAAAGTACTTTTACCAACTCCATTAGTGCCAGTTAAAATATTTATTTTATCCAAATTAAAGCATTGAAGCTCGTGAAAGATCCTGAAGTTTTGGATGCCTATTTTATTGATCATGTGTTAATTTTTAGGTTTTAGGGATTGGGTGCTAGGGATTTTCTAAAAGTTGGTTTTTACAATCACCAAAAACTAAATCACTATTCTTTTCTATTATTTCAGATCTTTTATCTGCTACTTCTGCAAGCGTTGCCATAGTTGCTTCTCGTTCATCGGTATTGGCCATGGATCCAAAAGTGATATCTGTGCCATGGGTGATGATATTACCTGTAGAGTCGAAATAGTTGAATGAGTCACCTGAACGAATGGTAAGATAATTAGTAAAAATACCTCTATCGTGTTCTTTAACTGCCCGGTTGGCTAGTATCAACTCTATCTCACATTTTAACTGTAGTCGTTGTTTAATCTCCTTTAAACTATCATAGGTGGCTTGCCCATTGAGTTTATCACGTCCACCTTCGAAAGTGAAAATGGTTAAGCGGTATTTTACCGGAGTCGCTTTATCGAGTTCTTCCAATATCTTCTCCAGGTTGGAAGGGATCAGACTGGGATCGTTTAATATGTAATTGTCGATCATTACCACATCGGTGAAAGGCGTCAGATAGTCTGCCAGTTTAGACCATGAGGTAAAACCATCTGATTTCTGTTCTACACTTTTTCGTACAGGGTGCTTTAGTTTTAAGGGTAAGAGGCTTAACTGCTCCCAGGTCGCCAGTAAATCGTCTTTAAAAGCAAAGATGTATCCATTTTTGCTGCGGTATTTCTTTTGATTGTTTGGGTCAGTCTCGTCGATGCAATAGACCGATGACGATCCATTACATTTAATTTTGAATTTGTGTGACGAAAAGGGTTTATCGCTGTATTGGATTTGCGTTTCTCCTCTACCTGTGCTCAGCTGAGTTAACATTACATTGTCAATATCATTCAGGTTGTTTGTTTCGTAAACAGTTAAATCCGTTTTTGATTTGAGAAACTCCCATAAGCTATTCCAGCGTGCATTGTCATATTCGGTTCCTAATGGAATCCGTTCCGGTTGACTGGCTATAAAAGCTGAAAATATATTACCGTGCAGAGTCGTATTCATTAGTTATGATTTTGCAGCTTTAATAAATCCATTGTCAATCGAGCATTTTCATCAAAAAAACCTACTCCAAAATCCTGCTTCAGAATTCCATCAGGTCTTATTTCCAGTTTCTCCACTTGGTTTTTACTCTGGGGCACTTTATCGGGGTGGTAGAGGTAGGAGATGGAGATATCATCGGCTTTTACTTTGTAATCGGGGTGGGCTACCAGGTATTGGAATTTACGGATGAAATATTCGGAGTGTGTTTCAATGATAAACTTCAATTGGAAATGTTGAACGGCATCAGCAACTAACTCAGCCATTTTGCTTTGATAGGCGGGATGAAGGTTACTTTCTGGTTCTTCAATCAATAGTAATGACTTTTTAGACTGTGCAGCTATTCTAATTAATAATTGAATAACCTGATTAACACCGACACCACTATCACCTATGGGGTAATTCTCACCATCTTTAAATATCCAAAAGCTTAGTCCTAATGGTTTATTGGCCACCATAACTTGTTCTACTATTAGTTCATCAGCAATATCAAATTCTTTCAACCAATGGTTACAAAATTTATATTGATCGTTTATCTTCTGTGAGTCATAAGAATTTGCAAAATCAAGAAATAACTTATCTTGTGGTTCTGCTTCATTATAGAAGTAATATTTTTTTATACTTGTGCTTTCAAATGCAATACTACAGTTTAACATCAACTCCTTAAGTTGGGTGTTGAGTTGGCCAACTAGTTTACGAGGAAGATTTCGAATTGAAGCCTCAATATTTTTTATATTTTTAATATCATTATCTGCATTTACGGGTATTTTTCGTTCTAAAGGATAGAATAGATTGAACTCATCGTTATCTAACTTCCCTTTAAGACTATCATAATAAACATTTTCAGCTTCAAAATTAAGATCATTAAATTCATCGCTTTTAAGAATATTTAAAATCTTTTCTGAGCCGTTTAGAACAACCCCATCAATTAGCAGACTATTAGGATGGAAATACTTGAGAAAATCATGCTCTTGTTTCGGCTCTGGTGTAGTATTCTTTTCGCCAACATAATTCCTTATTTCATAATCAGAAGACAAAAGTGATTGTTTAATAATACCAAGTTCAAATTTTTTATATTCACTCAAAAACTCTTCCTTACTATCAATTTCCTGTAAATATAGTAGCTCTCTTATTTTTGATGCCTTTTTTTCAATAATTTTACCTTTGAAAAAATTTGGTGTGCCAAAAACCACATAACTTAATAATGTCGGTATAAATACTTCCGGATTTTCGTCGTAATAAAAAGAATTAAAAGTGGTTTTTGCATCACTTATTCTACAAGCCCTCTTCTTTTTCATGTCCCATACAGGGAGTTGTCTTTCAATAAATTGCTGTTTATTCGATTGTATCTCTTCCCAGGCCCTGTCATCATTAAATAAATATCCCTTCTCTTCAAGATCTTTTTTTAAATCCTCATCTTCCTTTGATAATGTTTTTTTCTGGCTTAGCTCGGAAATACTTTTATACGTGAGATATTGTTTTTTATCCTGTAAAAATAAAGAGTAATACACATCCAAAATGTCATACGTCAATTCAGTATTAATATAAAACCATTTGGAATCATCATTACTACCTCCACTATTATAAAAACGCATTGCCTCTTTTATAGTTTCAGGTTTCTTCCCAAAGAAAGATTCATAAAATTCTACTGCATCTTGTTCTTTAATTTTTGGATCTGTAGGAAAGCATCGTTTGTTTTCAAACCGAAATATAACTTTAGATTCTTTAATAATTTCAATAAACCGAAGTAAAGCATCCTCGCTAGAATTAGACTTTTGATAACATAAACAAATATCCACATCACCCCATAGCTGATCTGAGTATCCAAGTGTAAAGATCATCTTATCATCGTCACTTTTATAAGTGAGGTTATTTTCGTAGAGATCAATTTTTTGTATGGTTTCAGTATTAAAGACTAGCTTTTCGAAAGTAGAGCTTTTGCCACCTTCTGAAAAAGACGATTTCAAGAGAAACAGAAACTTTTGAATAGCACTTTTACCACAATTATTTGCGCCTGTTAATATATTTATCTGCTTAAAGTCAAACGATTGTTCTTCTTTAAAAACTCTAAAATTTTGAAGGCCTATTTTGTTGATCATTTCGTTTCAATTTGAATGTGAGGTGTTTGCTCTGACACTAAAAAATTGCTTATTACCTATTTTATAAGCAGCATCTCATATATTTAATTTTGTTGCATTTTATTTTTCAACCAGTGTTTTTACCAACAGAAGCACTTAATATCTTTGTAATGCGGACGCTGTAAATGAAAAAAATCTGACCTCTATTTATCATTCTCCCCCCCCCCCTTTGTATATTTTATTTGTGAAGTCTGATAATAAGAAGTATTCAATATTAATTATTGATCTAAATTAATAAAATTTTTAATGGCGTTATTAGCACCTTTAACATCAGGAAAACAAGGATGCAACTCAAATCTTTTTACGCCTGACTTTGTTAGCCAATCGCTCCAAAAGAGTTCCAGAATTTCACTATCGGTTGGGTGTATTGTGGCATTACCAGCATCCGTTAATGAACGATCATACATCTCCATTACAATAACTTCTAAATCTTTTAAATAAGGGTTATTCACTGGAACAATTCCGTAACCGTTCTCTTTAAAAAATGCTTCCATGTCATCCATTCCAGATTGTTTGAAGGCAGCCCTGAAGCGTTTTACTCTCGATTGACTCAAGTCATACGAAAGGTTCCTGCTATTTCCTTGTGCAGCATTAGCGGATAAACCGGATTCCATGTATCCATCCGTAAATAGTACTAGAACGTTTTTATAGCGATCTTGAAAATACTCTTTGCTATACAGTTTTGGTGCACTTGCTGGTCTTACATGCTTAATGCCGATGCCTTTATTGAAGTAGGTCCAGATATCAGCACCAGATGTATTTTCTACAGCCCTACTGTATATGCCATTGCATTCTTTCTTAAATGCCACAATCATCTCCTTCAAACCACTGTTTTCATATGGTGCTCTATTTTTCACAAAAGCTATTCGATCCCCTTGATTTTTAAAGCTAGCAAAATCAATTTCAAGCAAGGATGTATTTGCATTATATAACTTTATTAAGCCTTTATTAATAAAGGATAAATGAAACTGATCCAATTGATTCATGGTTCTATGGTTCGTATGAATATAGAATGGTTCAATATCTGACAGGAATTTTTCAATAATTGCTATGTCCAACACTGGTTTAGGGTGAATCTGCATATCAACCCTATTTGACAAATCAGGCGCAATGGTTATGTTATTGTGGTATATGGGTGTTGCATCACCTGGGTCTGCTTCTTTCTTTTCTACCGCACAACTACAAAAGGCAATTAATAGTATTGGTAATATAATTTTTGACATCATCAACGAGTTCTTTTTTTAGAATAAAACACACATTTATTACTAGTTCAATTGAGGAACTTTTGAGTTGTTCTGTGACTGTAACTTAGCATGTAACCATTCATCTTTTGTATTATTGGCATCAGCCGTCATCTGTTTCGCATTGGGGATGGAGTATTTTCCATGGAGGTAATTTACCCAACCATTCAAGAAGGTATTAATTCGATCGCGTAAAGCATGTACAGAAAACTTAAGATCATTATTCTTAATTTTATGTTCGTACATGGTTGCAACATCCTCTATTTCATTTATATGAATACTGAAGTTTTTGTCAATATTATGCGCATCAGCATTCACTCTAAGCGGGATAGCGGCCAGATCCTTTTCTATTGTATTCTTCTCATTATCTTTTAATAAGATTTTTTGATTTATCTCAGTAACCCTTTGCAGGTGATTCTTTTTCTCTTTTTCATTGGCCATGATCTTTTTCTGAAGTTGCTTTTTTACCGTTAGATTTTTACTTCTAGTAGCGTCCAGGTTTCTATCATCAAATGCACTATGAATTTTTTCATAGATAAGTTTGAATAGAAATAAACCTAAAGCGCCCATTACAAAAACAAGGTAGAAATCTGCATTGGTGAATATCTGCGAAAATTCGAACGGCGTATTTATTGTCCCTGAAAGGTATTCTACTTCGTGTATTGATTTAGCAACTGCATAAGCAATAAAACCATCCACAATTATAATTAATGCATAAGCGATTAAATTAATGTACCATTGGGGGTCTTTAAAATACTTTTTCATCAGGGATAAGGCAATAGGGATCATTACAAAAAGTGTTATAAATAGATATGCAACATTTCCATGATCTGCAGCTTTACTCCAAGCTTCAGGTTCAAACACTTCCGGCGGTACAATATCCAAACCTTTTTTTTGCGTCATCATTGCATCTTTTTTACCGAAAATTAAAATATATGCGGCTGAAGAATAGAATACAACCAAATAAGAAAGGAGGCCTGTTAACAAAACCAATAATGGTATTAATTCGTACCACTTTACCTTAGTTCTTGTAAACTCGACCTCAAGTTTTTCGATTTCATCTTGGTGATTACTGTTTTTGTCATCAATTAATGCAATCTCGTTATCTCGGATCTTTTGCTGTTCAAGTTTAAAATTTTCAATCTCGGTTAGGATGTTATCTTTTTGGATAGTCGAATGATGTATTTTGCTATCTGCTTCTTTTTTTAGGGCGTTTATCTCCTTGTCTTTCTCAAGATTAAGCTTGTTTATTCTATTTTGTTTTAGTTCTTCAATTTTAAGAAGTAAATTCTCTTTCTTCTCTTGTGCAATATCCAGACTGTTGATGAAGTCGGCATACAAAGT
>NZ_JBNGOY010000059.1:0-34415 GCF_050589805.1 Carboxylicivirga fragile
CCCCTAAATCCCCTGAAGGGGACTTAAGCCTCCACTTTAGGGGAGGTTTGGAGGGGTAGAAATAAAGGTTAAGTTTTAATCTATAAGTTATCTGGATTTAAATTCACTTCTGAGACAGCCTCTTTTTCTGTTTCTAAATGTCAAAATAATGTAATCGTGCAGCCGTAGTTTGATAATCCATTTGCAATTGTATATAACTTTCAATGGCCTGATAATATATAGCCATCTCCACCATGTATTCAATTATAGTTATCTCACCACTGCTCAAAGCCATTTTTAAGAGATCAATATTACTGAGCGTTTCTATGCTCGAGCGATAATCGTCGACCATTAACTTCAACTCACTCGCCTTATTGTACAAGGCTTTTAAACTATGGTAACTTTTTAAACGTGTGTCAGCTATGTTATTCTCCATAGCCAATGAATTTAGCTGAACCTGTTTAACCGTATTTTTGTTTTCCCAAAGCGGTATACTTAAGCCCACATTCACCCCTTTGAATTGCTCCACCTTCCCTTTCTCGGAGCTGTATCCACCTGATAATTTTGGTAGAGAAAGAGCACGATTCAGTTGTTCTTTATACTTGTTGGCCTGAAGCTGCTCTTCTAAACTCATCATGTGTGGCATCTTCTCAACATTGTCATTGAACCACGTTTCAAAGTTGGCAGGTAGTTCAGCCATGGTCACCAGCATTATATCAATGCTTAGGGCGTGTCCACCATTATAAGCCTGCAAGCGTTCCAATAAAGCCGTTTTTTCAGCCTTTAAACCTCGTAATTCATTGCGTGCATTCAATAGGTTTAAATCAGCCTTGTTACGTTCCAATATATTAATATCGCCCAACTCCAGCATCTCGTGATAAGCTAAGGAGATACTTTCGGCATGCTCAAAGCGCGTTTGATATTCAGCTTGCAAAGCATTTTGATAGATGATTTGATAACTCAGCTGCAAAGCCTCTAACATCACTACATTAAAAGCTGCCATATAATCGCGTTCTAACTTATCATTTAAAGTCTTCGACATTTTATTGCGATAGATATAAGCCGTCGGGAAATCAAAAGCCTGCGTAATTTGCAGTTCCTGTTTTGTCCCCACATCCGAATTTTGTCCCCATTGATGAATATATTGAACCTCAGGATTACTTGGATTCAAACCTACCTTATTACCAATTATATCTGTGTCCATCTGTAAACGCAAGGTTTTTAAGGTCTGATTATTTTGCTCAATGTTTTGCAACAACTCACTTAATGGCGTTTGCGCCTGAGCAATTCCTAACATCAAAAAAACAAGGCTTATTATATACTTAATCATAATTCAACTCCTTTCTTTTCAAGAGAATAATCTTTCCTTTTCAATAAATAATAAACAATGGGAATCACATACATATTAAGCAAGGTGCTACTCAATAAGCCTCCCAATATTACCTTGGCCATGGGGCTTTGAATCTCATTGCCTGGTGCATCACCATTTAAGGCCAATGGTATTAAGGCCAAAGCGGCTGTTAATGCCGTCATCAATATTGGATTTAATCGATCAATGGAACCATGCTTAATAATCCTCAACAAGTCGGTATCCGAATCTTTTAACTGTTGGTAATTGGACACCAAGAGTATACCATTACGAGTGGCAATACCAAACAAAGTAATAAAGCCAATAATAGCAGGAATACTAATGATACCAGATGTGAATTTAATGGCGAATACGCCACCTATTAAAGCCAATGGCAAATTCAAAAGGATGATACCTGCTAACTGTGTATTCTTGAACTCTTGATACAACAATAGAAAGATCACACAAATGGCTAATATGGAAGTCAGCAATAGTGTTTGCGAAGCTTTTGCTTCACTCTCAAACTGTCCACCGTATTCTACTCTATAACCCTCCGGCAGATTAAGGTTGGCTTTTACATTCGCTTTAATATCCTCAACCACACTGCGCAAATCACGTTCAGCAACATTGGCTGAAACCACAATTTTACGTTGCACATTCTCGCGACTTACCGATCCCGGCCCAGCAGTCGAGCTTATGTGAGCTACCTGTTCTAATGGAACCTTTTTGCCATCTTCTGTATCAATTAAAGCACTTTTTAGCCCTTCAATCCGATTGGTATAATCCTCGTTAAAACGTAATATCAAATCGAAACTTCTTTGACCTTCATAAATATCAGCTAGTTTCTCACCAGCAAAAGCTACATCTATAAATTCGTTGAACTGGCGCATACTAATACCATACATGGCCAATTTATCACGATCGGCCTTAATCTGTATTTGAGGAATTTCAGTCTGCTGCTCCACATTCACATCGACTAATCCTTCGATGCCCTGAATATTGGCCGACATTTGATTAGCCAAACTAAATAATGCGTTCAGATCCTGCCCAAATATTTTTATGGCAATATTAGCTCTGGTACCCGATAACATGTGATCGATGCGATGCCCCAAGGGTTGACCAACCGTGGTTGCAACACCAGGAACACCGGCCAGCTTCTCCCTAACCTCGGCCATAAACACTTCTTGATCGCGATCAGCAAGGGTAAAATTTACATCAATCTCGGCACTATTGGTTGTTTGCGAATGCTCGTCTAACTCACCCCTGCCTGTTCGACGAGCAGTATTTATAACTTCCGGAATGGATAATAACTCCTGCTCCATCAGATTACCCAACATGTTACTTTCTTCGAGCGAGACACCAGGTTTACTTACAGCCGAAATGGTTAAAGCACCTTCGTTAAATTCAGGTAAGAAACTTCTACCCATGGTTGCCATTACAAGCATTGACGTCATAAAAAGAACGAACGATACGGACAGAACACCCGTTTTATGTTTCAAAGTCCAGTTTAAGGAATGTTTGTAGGCATTCTGCATCCATGCTGTCAACTTACTATCTTTTTGTTTCTTGCTCAGATATTTATCATTCGACAATAATAGGCGACACAATAAGGGTGTAATGGTCATGGCCACAATAAGCGACATAAATAGAGCAACTATATAGGCGATGCCCAAAGGCTTCAACATACGGCCTTCCATGCCAGATAAGAAGAACAATGGAATAAATGCGACAATTATTATGAGTGTTGCATTTAATATGGAAGCTCTAATTTCTTTAGAAGCTTCAAATACAATATTAACTGCTGATTCTCTTTCCTCCTTCGGCTTAAGATAATTTTGTCGCAAGCGTTTATACACATTCTCAACATCAATAATGGCATCATCAACCAATGAGCCAATGGCAATGGCCATACCACCCAAACTCATTGTGTTAATATTTAAATTCAAATATTTGAGCGTGATTATTGCTCCCATTAATGATAAGGGAATGGCAATTAAAGAAATTACCGTTGTTCTAAAACTACCCAGAAACAAAAAGAGAATAATTACCACAAAGATACCGCCTTCAATTAGCGCTCGTTGTACATTCTTTACCGAGGTCTCAATAAAATCCGCCTGTCTGAATATCTTGGAATCAAGCACTACATCAGCTGGTAAAGTTTCGGCCAGATCATTTAAATTGGCCTCTATCCGCTCTGTTAGTTCCAGTGTATTAGTATTGGGCTGCTTCGAAATGGAAATAATAACCGAGGGACTTGCATTTTGAGAGGCATGTCCCATTTTAACCGCCGAACCAACAATTACATCGGCAACATCATTGAGGTAAATGGGTAGGCCATTGTTATGCTTCACGAGTGTTCGGCCTAGCACATCCAAATCAGCTGTTCGTGCCATTCCTCTTACAACATATTCATTTCCATATTGACGAACTACACCTCCGGTACTGTTTTGGCTGATACTTTTACAAACTTCAGCCAATTCATCGAGGCTCACATTGTATTGCATCATTTTATAGGGATCGGCCAATACCTGATACTGTTTGTAATCACCCCCAATAATGGTAACCTGCGAAACACCACCAGTAGCTAACAATAAAGGCTTAACCTGCCAATCGGCAATTGTGCGCAAGGCCATCATATCTGTACTGTCCGATTGCAGTCCGATAAACAAGACCTCTCCCATAACACTCGACTGCGGTGCCAACACCGGTTGAGCAATACCCAAAGGCATTTGCCCGGCTAAAGTCACCAGCTTTTCACTCACAATCTGACGCGCCCTAAACACATCAGTACCCCAATCAAATTCGACCCACACGAACGAAAACCCGTGTGAACTTGCCGAACGCACGCGACGCACATCAGTGGCACCATTCACAGCCGTTTCAATCGGGAAAGTAACCAAACGCTCCACTTCTTCTGTGGCCATTCCGTGCGCATCAGTCATAACTACAACCGTTGGTGCAGTTAAATCGGGAAACACATCCACATCCATATTGCGGGCAGTATAAAGCCCCCAAAGCATTAATATTATAGCTCCCAGCAACACAAATAACTTATTGTGCAGCGAGAAATGTATGATTTTATTTAACATGACATCCTCCTATTTTAATGAACATGCCCTGCATGTGGATCAATTGAATTTGAAACGGCAGCTAGCTTAACAAGAATAGCCCCCTTGGTCACAATGCGCTCATTGGCGTTAAGTCCGGATTTTAATGCCCTATTCACTCCATCTGAAGCACCCAAATGAACTTGACGCTTTTCAAACAACTCAGGTGTTAATTGCACATACACAAAAAAGTTCCCTTGCTCCTCGGCCAATGCTGTTTCGGGAATAACAAGGCTCTTCTTACCAGCTGTTTTTATATAAACATTCGTAAAACCACCACTCATCAGCATCGTATCAAAATCAACTTCAATTGTCACTGGAAGTAAATAGTTGTTCCTACTTAGTGTTTTTCCAACTGATAATACTTTTCCGTTTAAATCCTTCAAATTTAGAATTGACTCTCCAACTTCAATATTTACATCAACGATGTTTTGCAAATCACGAATATTTGATTGACTTATCATCGCAGTTAATACCATACGCTGATTACGTACAAGGCTATAAATAGCTTCTCCTGCCTCAACATATTGCCCATTCTCAACAAAAACTTCATTCACATAAGCACTAAAGGGAGCTACCACGTGCTCACCATTTTCATTGACTGCTTTTCTTATATTATGGTATTCCGTCTGAGCCGTTTCGTATCTGGCTTTTCGTTCCATCAACTCCTTGTTGGATACAATTTGTTTATCAGCCAACTGCTTATGTCTACCGTATTCATTTTTAGCTAAATTCATTTCTACCTTAGCTTTCTCCAATAGTACCTGTGCATTATTAGCAGTTATACCATCACTGCTGACAGTAAAAACTTGCTGTCCTTTAATTAAATCTTGCCCGGCACTAATAACACCATGAGAGAAGCTAACAAAGCCACTTGTTTTTGCAGAAACCAAGACTTGATCGGCAGGTGAAGCTTGCACACTAGCAGCACTTTTAATGACACTTCCGAATGGTTCATTGCTTGGTAAAGAAGTTGCGAATTCAACTTTCCACGATTGCTCTTTGGTGAAGGAAATAGCACTGGCCGAAGTAGGGAACTTAGCCTCTGCTAAATGAACGGCTTCATGTGCATCAGGATATACATCAACGTTATCAATTCTTATCGCTTTGGCTTCACCGTTGTGAGTGAACTTAAAAACCAAGCTCCCCATACCACTTTTATCCGGTTTAAAGGAAAATTTAAATATCCCTGTCTCATTAGCATTTACAGCGCTTTGTCGTAAACCTGATCCGTCAACAATCAGTTCAGCTACCACCTCTTTTATGTCACATGGCTTAAATGTTTTTAAATCGGTAAAGTGCACTACCAACTGTGATGTATGGTTTATAGCTAAAGGTTGGGCATCAACAAAAACTTCTACACCATTACCGTATGCTGTATAAGGAATGGTGAAATCATCATGCGCATGAGCCTGCGCCTTTTCTTTATTAAATAAGCTACACGAAACTGTCAGTAATAAAACACTTAACAGAACGCTAGCGGATATATATCGTATCATTGCATTTGTATTTAATCAATCATTGAAAAAGCAAGAATGATGGAAGCAATAGTGCTTCCATCCATTCTCAAATAAATTGTACTGATTTAAGTTTACTCGTGTGAGTGACCTTCGTCCCCATGGTCGTGGTCGTGACCTTCAGCATGCTTTTCTTCGGCTTCAGTAGGACAACATTTAGTTGTATCCTTTTTTTCTGAGCATTCCTTAGCGCATTTTTCAGCACAAGATTTTGCACATGCACTTGTATCCTTCACTTCAAAGGCTTCTTGGTTGGCAGCATCAGCAGCGTGTGCTTCGTGTACCGTACCATCTTCGTGTGTGTGTGTTCCTTCATCCTGTTTTTTTTCTTTGTTTCCACAAGATGAAAATACAAGTGCCATTACAGCCAAAACTAAAAATAGATTTTTCATGATTCAATGATTGAATTGATTAATAAAAATACCAACCATAGGCTCTCCATAGTCAAAAGTGCGGTTGGCGAAATATTTTTTTAGAATCATGAAAATATGGGCGGTGCCCTTAGTGGAACCGCGAAATTGTAACTCTCAAGTAGTTTTTGAGGATAATAAGTATAATTTATGGTCAGGGGTTCCTCAAGCGGAACAGGTAATTCAATTTTATTGCTTGTAAGGTACTTTGCTGCCAAAGGATTAGAATCCTTCACCACAGGACGTACCTCAAAATGACAGGCATGATGATCAACCGGCGGGTGCTGATGATTGCTAAAACTTAAAGCACCTGTCTGATGCGACTCTTCTTCTTTGCTATCATGATGATGATCGTGATCATGAGAATGATGATCGACATTTGTATGCTCAGAATACATAGCATGACTCCCAATCGCCATAGTATCGGAATGGTGATGATGTGGAATAATATTATGGGCAAATACGATACCGTATATCGCCAATAATAAATACGCTATATTCTTTTTCATTTGGGTCATCAGCGCAATGTTACGAAAAATCAATGAATTGGTTGCACATCCAATATCAAAATAACCATAAATGGGGATAATGTTATAAGCTTAAGGATAGTTTAGCCCTTATCCCAAATCGAGGTGCATTCACCTTAGAATCTGGCGCTACTCGCCAAACGCCTTCAATTCGTATCAATCTAAAAATATTCTCAAGACCAGCACCTACTTCAATATATGGCCCATGCAATGCTGAAACATGTGGAGGTAGTTCAATGGACTCATACTGTTTATCACTTAAGCTACCAATCATTGTTTTGGCAGAAAGCACTTCGCGCAAACCAAGCGCCCTAAGTAATGGTACTCGATTAAAAACAAAGCCATTTAAATGATAATCGAAATAGCCGTGTAAATAACGATCGTGCGCAAACTCCAGGTAATTCAACATATTGAAATCATAAAGGTAGTAGCCATATGTTTCGTTGCCACGAGGTATTTCCAACAATGAAAAGGGAACCTTTCCAAATATAGCACCTGCCTCAAGAGCATATTTAAAACGCGTTTGACCCAAATTTATCGAGTGCTTTACCGTTGCATGCGCCTTGGTATAATAATCCTGAACATTCGCGTATTCAACCCTTCCTCCAGTTAGTGTAAAGTGAAAAATAGGATAAGAGGTATTTAGGTAAAGACGCATAAATTCATCGTCAACAATTTTCTCCTTGAAGGAAAAACGAAAATCCAGCGCAGCTTCAAATGCATTAATATGTTTTACCTTCTGACCTTGGTAGATAAAGGGATAAAACTCAGGCGAAAATTGAAGACGATAACTTAAATTGAGAGTTGATGAAACACCTGATCGCCATTCATGCTCATAACTGAGGTTAACATTTTTCTGGCGGTGTAATTCATCAAATGTATCTCTTACAAAAAACGCCGAAATTAGATTATTTTCAGATGTTGTCAACATATTTTCATAGAGGTATAAAATCTTTCGATTCTCACCCATTCGAATATAACGGTCATCATAAAACAACTTAAACACATTACGTTTAATGGTATTTAATTTATACCCCCCACCTAGTGTTCCTGATATTTTTTCTGTTCGCAGGCCATAACCAACACCACCCCACATCATCCAGCGTTTACTAATCTCTTTACTTGTGCGCCCCCCAGCATATATACGAACGCCCTCAATCTTATTGAATTGCACAAAGTTCATGTAAGGTCCAAGCTCAAACTTACCCACATCATAATACCCTGTCATCATCATTCGAGCGGTATTATCCATAATTTTTATAACCGGAATATCATTCACCGAATCAATGGAAGCAATCATTGTTTTTTCCATCTCATTCAAGGGCAAATGACGTGCCTTATTCCAATACGTTGAATCCTGATATTTATAATCAGGCAGTTTTATTGATTCATAACTGATACTTCTTGTGCTAAGCTGAATAGCCTCTGTCGATTTCACATCTACATTCGAGAAGGACGTATATTGATTCACCTCTAATTCCATTCGCCTTTCCTGACCAGGTAACTCAAATGGTAAATAATCAAATTTGGCAATCACATTCTGTTCGTTAAAAAACGGCTCTCCTCCCTGCACCAATCCATAACTCAGTGATATATCCATTTCCTTAAGGAAGTTTGTATTACTCTTACTTGAAAGAGCCGCTTCAACACTAACAATTGAGTGACGTTCATTCTCAATTACCATATGACCCCTAAAGGCTTTGTCATGCTTACGCTTTGGAGTAAACAAAATTTTATAATGTTTCACATCTTCAACCATGGCACTATCAACCAGGTAATAACGGTAGTAGAACCAGCCATTTGATGCCGCCGGACTCGCAAAATTCTCATCAAAAATCTTAACAAAGTTTGTATAAAAGTTAAAGTGCATGTTAAGTCCTGCCGTGTAACCGCCCACTTCATAATCGCCTAAAACCCCCAAACCAGCAGTATTATCGGCAACTACAGTTGATTTTAATTTAAGCGGTTTTTTCTGGTATTCATTATTAACAATTTGCTCCGAAACAAAAACAGGTAGCGTTTTACTGCCATTGTAACTTGTCTTAAACAGATGTTGATGATCTTTAAATGGACCTGAATTCATCAATGCACTATCAACATTTGAAAGATGATATTCTCGCTTGTAATACTTCTCGTAGATCGATCGCTCGTGTTTATTTGGGTTATTCTCATCTCGTGCCTTAACCATTCGTTTAAGAATTCCTCTTACCCAGGAGTCATCAGGCTTTACCGACACTTCATTCAAATTTATCTGATCTGGCTGTAAAAAAATCTCACAAGGAGACTTAAGCTTGCTAACCTTAATCATCTTCTGGTTGTAGCCAATCGACGAGAACACGAGTGTGTCTTTATATGATTGTGACTTTAAACGGAAATAACCAAGTGAATCAGACATGGTTCCAATGGTGGTTCCTTTAAAATACACATTCACCATCGGAACTGTACCCTTTGTCTTAGAATCAATAACACAGCCTGAAATTTCTTTCTGAGCGGATGCTGTTATCCAACTAAACAATAGGATTAAAACAATATATAAGGCTTGATATTTTTTTATCATTCTAGGTTCAGGTCGATGAATTGAGTGCTAAAATAATGCTTATAAACTTAATCACCTTTTTTTATGACTTCTTTTTACACAGCTAATATATTCAACCACTATAAATATGGCAAATCAAAAATTACATTAAGCACGATACTTTATTCATTAAAAGTCATAAAACGAAATAATGAGTTGCACCACCATAAAGAAATGTTCACTAATTATTAAATAGAATCAAAAAATTCGCTTAATTATTCTTAGAAAAAAGTTATTTTCGACTTTCTATTTTCAACTTTGGTTTTATGGACGCAATTATCGCATTGGATAAGGAACTTCTTCTTTTTTTAAATAGTTTCTTTAATCATTTCTGGGATCACTTTTTTTGGCTTTTTACAAGCAAGGAAATTTGGGTTCCCCTGTATGTAACCATAGCATATGTCATATTTAAAAACCATGGTTTGAAAGGTTTTGTAACGATGATTTTCATTGGTTTATTAATAACACTTTGCGATCAAATCTCAACCAATGTATTTAAAGAAGGTTTTGAACGGCTAAGACCGTCGCACGATGAGGATCTAAAATACCTGGTTCATCTGATCAATGGTAAACGCGGTGGACTTTATGGTTTTGTTTCCTCACATGCCACCAATTCATTTGGCTTAGCTATGTTTACATCCCTACTCTTCCGAAATAAAACTTACACCTGGGTAATATTCATTTGGGCAAGTATCAATGCTTATTCCCGTATCTATATGGGCGTTCACTTTCCTGGTGATATTCTTGGTGGTTTACTATTAGGTCTAATACTTGGTCGCCTAGTTTACGAACTCTATTTACGTGTCATTCCACGTTTTGTGGTTATATCTCACCATAACAAACGCTTGTTAAAAGCCGGATTAGCAGAGAGTTTTGGTAATGATGCCCGAGTATTGTTTTTCTCTGTTATAATCATGACGGCAACTCTTTTAGTTGCATCCAAAGTAATGCTTAAGTTGATTTAAATATCGCGATAAATGAAAGTTACGTTTCTCTTTCTTACTGCTGTTTTTTTGACATTCAATGCTTGTCAAACTAAAAAATCAAGTCAGGATAAAGAAATTCCTTTTACTAAACACGGAGAGTTAGCGTTCATTAAGAACAATACTTCGGATACAATAACCACAATTGATTTTGAATTAGCAGGAACAGAACGAAAACGTGATCTTGGTTTGATGTATCGACATAGCTTAAAAACCAATCACGGCATGTTATTTCCATTTGAGAACGAACAGCCGCGTAGTTTTTGGATGCGTAACACATTTTTATCGCTTGATATTATTTATGTGGATGCTAATTTTCACATTGTTTCCATTAGTGATAATACGGAACCAATGAGTGACTTACCTGTACTTTCAAACGTGCCAGCTCAATATGTGGTAGAAGTAAATGCTGGTTTTTGTTTAAATAATGGCATTAAGCCTGGAGACGCAATTTCTTATACCAGTTGTATTCCAAAATGATTGATAAAGCATTTTGCTAATTACAATGGTTAATGCCGATACAAAAGCACAGAATGATTTTTTATCAATCGTTTTGGTTTGTAATCGGTATTACCTCATCATGGATGAAAACTTGACCATTAATCCTCAATAAAATCGCGCAACTCACGCTTACAGGCTCTTAAATTACGTGGCTTAATGGGTAAATCTTCATTTGACAATACTTGCTTGTACAAATCATTACACATCACTATTCCCTTACCAAGTATAGCCTTCTTCTCTTTGCGTGTAATGGATGATAAACAAGTGATTGGATGAAGGTTTTCTATTTCGATCCAATCTTTCAAACTCGATTTCTTGGGATAATCCCATGCTAATAAATTAAGTCCATAATCCTGACCAAACTTCTCAGCATCCGTTGTGAAACGCGTATTGGTCACAATCCACCCTTCGGTTATCTTGTTCTTTTTTTCAGGATCCATCGCCCACCTTCGCTTTAAATCATCAAAACGTGAGCGAATATACATTGGCACTTTAACATTTGACTTTGTGCCTTGATAATTATGAAATTTACACTCGACATAAATCTCCTTATGCTTATTCTTCGCAACTACGTCCAACTCGTGCGTTACACTATAGCCTTTAATTAATTTACCCACCTCAACATCAAAACCACGAGCTTTAAATAATTCACTTACAAAATGTTCGAATGGATAACCTGAAGGCCCCAATTGATGAACAGCTTGTTTGAGTCGGTAATTAACCGCTGACTTACGTTCGTGACGTTGAAGAATCTCGTATGCTTTAGTATAAATTTTGCTGGTTAACATACCATCGTGCAACTCAACACCAACAGCCTGCAATATTTGTTGCGCAACCGCTTCATTTGCACCTGATCGCACCAAGGACTCAATCAGTTTATTTGAATCGAAATAAACCGTCTCTCCCGAAGCCTTCTGAATTAAATAATCGCTAATTGGTTTTGTTTGCATGAAAAATACTTTGCTTAAAAATAATAAATACTTCCAATAAACATTACTTATAACCAAAATAACAATACCACGCCACCAACAGCTAATAATGACCCCAGAAGTTCCTTCATGGTAACACGTTCCTTAAATATAAGAACTGCTGGTGGTATAATTAAAACAGGTACAATCGCCATAATGGTAGAAGCCACACCAGTTGTTGTGTACTTTACTGCCAATAATGAGAATGACACTCCCATGAAAGGGCCAAAGAAGGCACCAATGGAAATTCGAAGCATAGCTGCTCCATATCTCAATGCCTTCATTACTTTTGGCCAATGGCCAGTAAAAATAAACAAAACAGAAAAACCAATAACACCAGCAATAACACGGATCATTGTGGCTGACACAGGATCATAATCACCCATTCCCAGCTTACTCAACACTAGGCCCAAACCTTGTCCTGTTGCTCCACCAAATGCCAGTAAAACACCTTTCAAAGAATATTTAACCTGCAATCCTTTTCCTTTTGTAGGCTTACCAAGTATAACCAGTGAGATACCAATAATGGTAACCACCATACCCACAACATTACCCAAACTTAATTGCTCTCCTAAAATTACCCAACCAAATAAAGCTGCTAAAGGAGGCGCTAAAGCCATTACCAGCATTGAAATACGCGCACCAATAACCACAAAGGCCTGAAACAATAATAAATCGCCAATGACGAATCCCACTAACCCACTAACAGATAACCAAATCCACTGATAAGAGCTAGCTCCCTCAGGAAAGAAGTAACCAAAGCGGATGTATGATAATGTTCCTAATAAGAAAACTGCCATTACAAGTCGGATCAGGTTTACCGACATTGATCCTACTTTTTTTCCTGCTGACTCAAATGCCAGAGATGTAAAAGTCCAGCATACTGCCGTTACTAAGGCTGCGAGTTCGCCCTTATGGGCCATAAAGAATTGTTCCATTGCCAGCAAAAGTAATCACTTTAATGGCAAACTAATTCTAGCTTTGATTGTTTTTTAACAGGCACTTAACATTTTTCTGGTTCTAAATACTTTTATACCGTAATGTTTTGGCTAATTTTGGCAACACTCAATTAAAGAATAAATACAAAACAATATGTCACGTAAAAGAGCACTCAACCTCTTAACCATCGTAGCAATAGTTATTGGTGGCTACCTCCTATTCTCGTTTTTTAAAAGTTTGAAGAAACCGCCTCGTGTTGCTTTACCGCAAAAAGCAGTTAGGATGGTACACACTAAACCAGTTGAATTTAAAACTTTACCTGGTACAATCGAATCATCTGGAAGAGTAGTTGCATTCAACGAAATAACCATTAGCAGTGAAGTTTCAGGTCGTTTGGCTAATGCTAATAAGTTATTCAAGGCAGGTACTTCGTACCAAAAGGGTGAAGTAATTGCGCGTGTTGAGAATGAAGAATTCTTATTCCAACTCAGAGCACAACGAAGTCGTTTTATGCAAAATCTTGCGGCTAGTTTAGCCGATGTAAAAATTGATTATCCCGAATCCTACGACCGCTGGTTAAAATTCTTTGAAAAAGTTGAATCAGATAAAAACCTTCCTGACTTACCTGAGATAAAAAACTCAAAGGAACGTATATTTCTGGCAGCTCGAAACGTATTAAACGATTACTACTCAATAAAGGGTAATGAGGCCCGATTAGAGAAGCACAATATAATAGCACCTTTTAATGGCACACTTAAAGAAGTAAGCATGCAAGTAGGTTCCGTAGTAAACATGGGAACCCGCCTTGGTACTTTTACACGAACCGACTTATTTGAATTAGAAGTTCCTGTTGCTTCTGAAAACATTAACATCATTAAAGCAGGAATGAATGTGACCATTAAAAATAAACAGGGCGAAAATTTCTGGACTGGCACGGTTGATAGGCTGGCCGATGTGATGAACTCCGCCACCCAATCACTTAGTGTCTACATTTCGATACCTAGTAATACACAACACCCTCTGTACGATGGCATGTATTTATCAGCCGAAATAGAAGGCGCTGAAATAAATAATGTTATTGGTATTCCTCGCGACGCTATCTTCAACGATAACCATGTCAATATCTTAGTGGATAATAAACTTGTTAAAAAAACCATTGAAAAAGTATTTTTCAATAACGAAACTGTTTATATCCAAGGTTTGGAGCAAGGCAGTAAAGTTGTTACCGAACCTATTTTAGGCATTACCGATTATCTTGAATTTGAATCCATCAAATAAATGCAGCTGTTGAAATGAGAAAAATAGTAGAAACATTTGTAAAATATCCATTCTACGCCAACTTGATTGTTTTCATTTTAGTTGTTGCAGGTGGTATTAGTTTTGCTTCAATGAGCAAGGCTTTCTTCCCTGAGCGAGAATCAAAATCGATTTTTGTTACGGTAAGTTACCCTGGTGCCTCGCCAATTGAGATGGAAGAAGGTATCACCTCAAGGGTGGAAGAGGCGATTCGAGGTATTGCAGGAATTAAGGAAATCACCTCCACTTCATCTGAAAACCTGGCTCGAGTAACTATTGAGACAACAGGAAAGTTCGACATTGATGAAACATTAACTGAAGTTAAAAATGCCGTTGATGGCATTACCAGTATGCCTGTTAGTGCTGAGCGTCCTATTGTATTTAAACGTCGCTCTACAACTCCTGCCATGCGTCTTGGTTTATCAGGCAATATGGATTTAATGGAGCTAAAACAGTTAGCTTACGAAATAGAAGATGATTTTTTATCTTCTGGTTACATGAGTCAGCTTTCGTTTAATGGTATTCCTGCAACAGAAATATCCATTGAAATTTCGGAAGAAAACCTAATTCGCTATGGCATAACATTAGATCAGGTCAGCAACACCGTACGTCAGACTAACAGAGATGTATCAAGTGGTATAATCAAAAACGATGATCGAATGATATACATCCGATCGCGCAATAGAACAGTTGACACAAAGATTATTGAAAATACGGTCATCAAATCGCAAGATGATGGCGCCATCGTGCGAATAAAAGATGTTGGTAAAGTCAAGTTACAATTTGAGGATGTACCAAACCGCTCTTACCTGAATGGCAAACCAGCCATTAGTATAATGGTTAACAAACTCATAACAGAAGATTTACAGGACATTTCAGAATACATTGATGTGTATGTCGAAGAATTCAATGCGCTCTACCCAAATGCTGAATTAACTGTTTCTTTCGACTTTATGGAAATGCTTAATTCCCGCATTAGCCTCCTGTATAAAAATGGTTTGATGGGATTATTACTGGTCGTTATTGTACTGGCACTCTTCTTAAGTTTCCGTTTATCCTTATGGGTGGCCTGGGGTATTCCGGCATCCTTCTTAGCTATGTTTATTGTGGCTAATCTATATGGCTTAACCATTAATATGATTTCCTTATTCGGTATGATTTTGGTTATCGGTATCATTGTAGATGATGGTATTGTGATTGCCGAAAATATATTTAGCCATTTCGAAAGAGGAAAATCGCCACATAGAGCTGCCATTGACGGTACCATGGAAGTACTGCCAGCGGTTACCACTTCGGTTACAACCACTATTTTGGCATTTATGCCTTTGTTCTTCATCATTGGTAACATGGAGTTCTTGTTTGAGATGGCCTTTGTGGTGGTTTTCAGTTTAGCCTTCTCTTTGATTGAAGCCTTTTTTGTATTGCCAGCGCACATTAGTTCACCGACAATACTCAAGCGCAACACCAACAATGTGAGTTTTGGTAACCGTGTACGAAATCGACTGGAGAAAATGGTAAGTTTTCTGCGTGATCGCATGTATGGACGCTTCCTAAAATTCATACTTAAATGGCGCTACCCTGCCTTGGCAGTGCCATCTGCAGCAATAATGATTACTGCAGGGCTATTTGCCGGGGGATTAATCAAATCAACTTTTTTCCCAAGTATTCCACCTGATGATTTTAATATCAATGTTGCCTTTACACCAGGTGAAGGTGAGAAACAAACATATGAAGCCTTATTAAGGTTTGAGCAGGCTGCATGGGATATCAATCAAGAATTAAAAGAGCAATACAACGACACTTCTGACTTTATCATTTATACTTACCTAAACACAGGTTCGTCGTTTAGTGGTGAAGAAAGAGGAACGCATGCCGGACACATTGCTGTGAACCTGCGTAACCTGGAGAGAAGCCCGGTTTCATCTTTTGAGATAGCGACCATGGTTCGTAAGAAAATTGGCATAGTTCCCGGAGCTGATAAGTTTACAGTAGCTGGCCGTAACCGTTGGGGAAGCCCTATCGAAATAAGTCTGCTCAGTAATAACCAGCAAGAAATAGAGAATGCAACAGAAATGCTCAAAGGCGAACTAAAGAAGATTTCGGTATTAACCGAAGTTGTTGACAACAATGCCTTAGGTGCGCAAGAGATAAAAATCAAACTTAAACCTAAGGCATATTTCTTGGGACTAAATGATTTTATGATCTTAAATCAGGTTCGTAGTAGCTTTTTTGGCTCGCAAGCACAACGATTGCAACAAGGAAAAGATGAGATGCGCGTGTGGGTGCGTTACCCTCCAGAAGACCGTGAGCAATTTAGTCAATTGGAAAAACTAAAGATTGTTACTGCTCAGGGCGAATATCCTTTGAAAGAATTGGTAGACTATGAAATTTCGCGTGGTCCGGTTAGTATTAACCGTTTTAATGGAAAGAAAGATATCAGAGTAAAAGCCGACTTGGTAAATCCAACTACACCTGTTCCTCCAATTCAAGAATACATAACGGATAGCATAATGCCAAAAGTGATGGCTCAAAATGCTGGCATCCGATATATTTATCAGGGACAGCAGAAGAATGCTCAAGAAAATATGGATTCGATGAAAGCCACATTTATACCAGCATTTGCATTGATCATCATCATTATAATGATTCACTTTAAGTCAGTTGGTCAAGGCTTCATTATCATTACAATGATTCCGCTTGGCTTCTTGGGCGCAGCATGGGGGCACTTAATACATGGCTTGCCAGTATCGATGTTAAGTGTTTGGGGCATGGTAGCGCTGTCGGGTGTTATAGTTAACGATGCAGTGGTGTTCTTATCCAAGTACAACATACTACTTAAGGATGGTAAGAAAGTGTACGACGCTATTTTTGAAGCTGGTGTTTCACGTTTCCGACCTATTGTACTGACCACGCTTACTACAACCATTGGTTTATATCCAATTATTTTGGAAACAAGTCGACAAGCGCAGTACCTTATTCCAATGGCTATTGCCTTAGCCTACGGGGTATTCTTTGGCACCTTCTTTATTCTAACACTCTTTCCCGTAATGATCTATTTCTTGAATGATGTAAATAGAATTATTAAATGGGTGAGAACTGGTGTTAAGCCTTCGGCTGAAGAAGTAGAAAGTGCGATTATATACGCCAAACGCGAACTTGATTCGCAGTCTGACAATAACGAATAACAACACAAAAAATGATTAATAGATCAAGATATCAACTCGTGCTACTTTCATTGCTTTTTATATGTTCTCATTTGATGAATGCGCAAAAGGCTATGACATTAAATGAAGCAATCCTGCAGGGTTTGATGAACAATTTCGAAATTCAGATTGGACAGAAGAACAATGAAATAAGCAGAGTTCAGAACACTTGGGGTAATGCCGGAAGATGGCCTTCTGTTAACCTGCAGGCGGGAATGAATAATTCACTTAACGACCGATTTGGAACAACCAACGAAACAGGTTGGTTTTCAGCAGGTGTGGCAGTTAACTGGGTACTATTTGATGGTTTTGCAGTTAGAATACGCAAACACCGATTAGACGACCTGGAAAAAATGAGCGATGGTAATGCTGCAATAGTTGTTGAAAATACGATTCAGGCCATCATACTCGGATACAACAAAGCCCTCTTGGAAAAAGAACGCTTGAATGTGTTTGAGTCAGTAATGAAACTTTCGAAGGACAGGTACGATTACATACAGCACAAATTTGACTTGGGAGCCGGAAGTTCGTACGAAGTTTTGCAGGCAAAAGGTGACTGGCTAACGGATAAAACAAATTTCTTAAATCAAGAAATGACCTTACGATCAGCTAAGCGCCTATTGAGCTATTTGTTAGCACTGCCGCCAGAAACAGATTTTGAATTAACCAGTCCTTTGGAACCAGGCTTAATGGATTACCAATTGGCAGTTATCAAAGACAAAATGGAGGTAGAAAACAGAACACTCCAAAACCAGTACCTAAACCTGGCGGTACTCGACAAAGCAATTGCCTTGGAGCAAAGTGCAAGATACCCTCGTTTATCATTAGGCACTGGCATTTCAACCAACTATTATCCCGATGCATTAAATACCAATGAGTCGGCTGCTGCCTTAAGTGGTTCCTATTCTTTATATGCTAATCTGGCTCTCTCCTACAATGTATTTGATGGCAATCGAGTGAATCGAAACATTGAAATAGCCCGCATTCAAAAAGAAATAGGCACCATTCAACTGGATGATGTAAAATCGCGATTGGTTAATCAACTTTATGATTTCTACGATTTGTACAATGTTCGAAAAGAGTTGTACTTATTACAGGTCGAAAACCTGGAAACAGCTCAGCTAAATCTAGAGATTTCAACGGAAAAGTACCGCAATGGCGCCATTACTTCTTTCGACTTTAGAAATACGCAACGCTCCTACCTGGAAACCGCATTAAGACAGGTTCAATCCATTTATAACCTAATTGATGCCAATACTAACATTGTGCGTATTACAGGCGGTATTATTTCGGAGTATGATCAACCGTAAGCAGACGATAAAACAATATATAAAACGGCAGGCAGTATAATTGTCTGCCATTTTCTTTTAGTAGATAACACACCTATTTATAATCCATCGACACAATGCACATAGCCAGATCCATATTCTTTGAAAAAACCACACCTTGGTGATTCATAAAAGTTGATTCCACATTATTCAACTCTAGTTCTTCTCCCCTAATGTTACTCACCCAAAAACCAAGCTCTTTAAATATGCATGCAGTAGCTGCGTAGTCCCATATGCTTCCACCACCATTCTGCTTTTTTGGGAATTTGAAATAACAAGCATTTTTGTTTTCCAATACAGCAATGGCATTCATTACAGCTCCGGCTTGACTATGTACTTCAACTCCAGTCATTCCATTTTTACAGGCAAAATCATCAAGCAATAGCATGCTCTTTGCATAATTGGTGTGCTTCAGAAAACTTCGATCACAAAACAAACGTAATGGACCTGAATTATCACCAGTCTTCTCTGGTGTCCAGGATATACCATTGCGCCATACACCAATGCCCTTAATTGCCTTATACGATATCTGATTTACCGGATCACACACAATTCCAAGCTGAGGAATACCTGCTTGAGAAAGCAAAGCTATGGAAACAGCAAATCCTTCTTTTCCTTCAGTAAAAAGCAATGTACCATCCAATGGATCAATGCACCAGAAATAATCTTTCACAAGCCGAGAATTATCATCCGAACTTTCTTCGGCCAACAAACCCAAATCATATTGCTTGATGCTTGACAACAAAGCTTCAACAATTAATCGTTGACTCTCAAGATCTACCTCAGTAAATACCTGCGAAGCAATGCTATCGCCACCAAGCTTACTTTGTACACCAATCAGCTTATACTGTTGTGACTTGATATAAACACCTACCTCCTTAGCTACTATAGCCGCCATATCAGCAAGATGTTCAAGCACTGTATTGGATAACTCCATCACAATTTAATATTAAGTTCCTTAATTACTTTTCGAGCCATCTTTTCACTATAACTATTAATCTTCCAATGATCGGGACTCCATCCTTTCAAGAAACGATGAAAATCAGTCCAGGCATAAGGATATAATGAGCGCCATTCTTTTTCTAGCTCCTCAAAATTCACGACATTACCTATGCGCTCTAATGCGTCTTTTAAAGCAGCGAAATAATGATCCAGTAATGGTTTTTCATATTGTTTGCACTCTTCCTCATAGATGCAACTACCAATAAAGTAGGCCACATCTTTCATGCCGCATCCTCCACCGACATATTGAAAATCGACAGCAGCAACACTATTATTAGTTGAGAAACAAAAATTAGCCAGCTTTGCATCCCCATGCACCAAACTTAAGTACTTAGCAGTATTTAATTTCTCATCCACCAATGGTGCGGCTTCCTTTAAAAGTGGATCATCCATCACCTCCAATTCATCGGGACGAGTTGCCAGATGCCAATAAGTACCAACTTCCCATAAGTCATCGGGTTTCTCCATTAAAAAGGTAGCATGAAAATTGGCCAACCACGTCAAGCAAGTATGCATATCTTCCATCGAAACCGATGTTTTTCGAAGGTCAAAACCACTTTCGTTTAAATCCTCAAGTACAATTAACACTTCATCATTCGATGTTTCTACGTGGTAACATTTCGGTACCCGACATGTATCATCACATTGAGAACTATACTTTTCATACCAGGCAGTTTCTACTTCATATGACTTTACCTTTCGTTGATGTGAAAAATCCGTATTCCATCCTCGCGGATGATTACTTGCATTGGGGAACTTAACATGTTTTACAATCATTTGCTTGAAGCCTGCACCATCAACATTGTATCTAACAATCTCACCATATCCACTCCACAAGGACTGCACCACTTCAAGCTTTTTATTAATCGAAACGCCAATGGCACTCTCTATCTTTTTACTCGTTAAATCATCCATGAATTTATTCCTCAATTAGAATTTATCACAAAGATAAGTATCAACTTAAGCCCTACAAAGTGCCTTCACTGAAATTAAGTTCATTTTTAAAAGTCTTAATTTCTTGAAAAAGTAAAAAGTATACAACAAACAGTAATTAGTCGTATTATTATAAAACCTACATATGACACTTTTGTATTGTCCAACTATAAGAAAAATTGAACAATAGCATATTCTAAAATGCTTAACTAAAATGAAAATTAACAAAAAGATTAAAATGACCTTTATAATACTATTTGCACTAATAGCCAGCTTAACGCTTATAACACTAATCTTTCTGAAAACGTCTCCTCAGTTTGGAGCAAGTAAGAAAGAAATACTGATGGCTGGTGTAGCTGCATCGCCCAATCATAAAGATGGCGTATTTCAGAATGCAATGCCAACAGAAGTTATGACGGGCTTCGAATGGAGCTCCTTACCACAGTATTTCACTAATGGTAATAAAGTGCCTCAAACGATTCTTCCGATGAAGCCAATAAACCTAAAAGCGGAGCCAACATTGGCAGATTCAATAACACGTGTAACTTGGCTGGGCCATTCGGCTGCTTTGATAGAGATAGATGGGAAAAAGCTATTGCTTGATCCAATGCTTGGTGAAGTACCATCCCCTCACCCACTACTAGGTTCAAAACGCTTTGACAATACAGTTCCAGTCAATTTGGATGAACTAGATACCATTGATGCCGTCATTATTTCTCATGATCATTACGATCATCTTGATTATGGCAGTATCATGAAGCTGAAGGACAAAACAACTCACTTTTATGTACCGCTAGGTGTTAAAGCACATTTATTAAGCTGGAATATTGCTCCTGAGAAAGTCACAGAACTAGATTGGTGGGAAACCGTTAATGTAGATAAAATAAAACTAACTACAGCTCCAGCTCGTCATTTCTCTGGGCGCGGATTAAACGATAGAAACAGTACGCTCTGGTGCTCATGGATAATTGAAGGAACATCAAGTAAAGTATATTTTAGTGGCGACAGCGGTTATGGTAACCACTTCAAAGAAATTGGTGAAAAATACGGCCCTTTTGATTTAGCTTTGGTAGAGTGTGGTCAATACAATGAGCAATGGTCTAAAATTCATATGATGCCCGAAGAGACCGTTACAGCAGGTGCTGATTTGAATGCCAAACTAGTTTTACCAATTCATTGGGGAGCTTATAAGCTGGCACTACACGACTGGGATGATCCCATCAAGCGTGCATACAAAGCCGCGCAAATACAATGTGTAAATTTAACAACACCACAGATTGGAGAGCCAATTATTTTAAAATCTGAAATCTGGCCAAAAGAAACTTGGTGGGTGCAAAAGAATTAGACATTTTGAACATTGAAAAAAATGGATCAATTCGTATGCTTATTGATAAGATTTATTAATAATGAGTAATAATATGAATATGGTCTTCTACTCCTCCAATTCTATATAAATGACAGTTCTTATTTTTTAATATACCCCAAATGTATTTAAAAAGATCTTCCCGATCCGGAGTCAAAGTTTTTTGGTGATTTTTTGTTGAGAATACTATTTGATAGAGGATCTGAGTATAGGTTGTCATAGTCTAGAATCTTAGAACTGATTGATTATTAGTAGTTCTAAAAAGATAAGAAGAAAATTGCAATTCAACCACGTTGCGGTTGCTATTTATTTGACTTCTTTTCCCGGATTTTATCCGGTACTATTCACATCAATCCCCGTTGGGGATTTATAAAGCTCTTTAACTTACTCCTTTAGTTGTAAAACATAATCTATTTAAACTGATGAAGGCATTGATGGTCACACAATATGTTTTGTATGCCCATTTTGAAAAATTGCTAATAGAATTAATGATTCCAATTTCATTAAAACGAAATACTTTCCCATAACAATTTAAGTGATTCAAGTTGATTGACCAAGAATCACGTCTTAAGAAACTTATTAAAACAAAAAAGAGGACATAAACTCCTCTTTTGTATTTTCAGTATCATACTGTATTATACCAATTGTATGTCAAAATGCGCTGAAAGCCATTTTGCTCATTATCCCGATATTTATCGGGAGTAAATGCCGAGACATAATCAAAGCGCCTAAGTTTTAAGGCGCATTTTGATTAGTAGTCGGTATTATTTCTCAACAGCCGATTTTCTTTCTTCATCCTTACGCAATGAATACTTAAGAATATAGAAACCTGCCAAACCAGCAAGGATAGAACCTACAAAGATTCCGATCTTAGCTTGATTCAATAAATCCGCATCCATCTTAAATGCAAGTGATGCAATAAATATTGACATGGTAAAACCAATACCTCCTAACAAGGCCAAACCCAGGAAGGATAACCATGATGAATGACGAGGTTTAACGGCAATACCGGTACGCACTGCTATCCATGAGAATAAGGTAATACCAATGGCTTTACCAAAGATTAAACTAAATGCAATGGCTAATGAAAGTGTTGTAAATACCTCTCCACCACCTTCACCGTGATGTATTAGAGTAACACCAGCATTGGACAAAGCAAAAACAGGTAGTACGAAAATACCAATGAAGCCATGAAATTGATGCTCTATTTTCTGTAAAGGACTTTGTACTGTTTTTACACCTGCTTCAATTTCATTAATAGCATATAGCTGGTCATCGGTAAGTACACGCTTATTAGGGCTTCTTCGTAACGATTCGAAACGACGCATACCATTACTCACTCTACCAACAAAATCGTCTACCAACACTTTTGGTCGCGCAGGTATTGTTAAAGCAATTAAGACACCCGCAATAGTACAGTGAATACCCGTCCCTGGTCCATCAACACCCGACTGCAAGAATAAATACCAAATAATAAAACCAAGGAAAGTATAT
This sequence comes from Carboxylicivirga fragile, assembly GCF_050589805.1. Taxonomy (NCBI): domain Bacteria; kingdom Pseudomonadati; phylum Bacteroidota; class Bacteroidia; order Marinilabiliales; family Marinilabiliaceae; genus Carboxylicivirga; species Carboxylicivirga fragile. Next base: position 23,474 of record NZ_JBNGOY010000059.1, read on the forward strand.
ATCTTAAGGTTCTGAATATTACGTAAGTTAGCAATTACCAACACACCTAAAAGCAAGAACGCAATCAATAAGTTCATCCAGTTTAAATCGCCACCATAAAAGAAAGCGATGACTAAAACTGCACCTAAATCATCAACAATAGCCAAAGCCGTTAAAAACACTTTAAGAGCCAAAGGAACACGCTTACCAAGCAAAGCTAAAATACCCAACGAGAAGGCGATATCTGTAGCCATTGGAATACCCCAACCACCTGCAGCATTTCCTTCGAAACCAAATGCAAAATAAAGTAAAACAGGCACCAACATACCGCCAATAGCAGCAAAAATAGGAAGCGAAGCTTGTTTAAATGAACTTAGCTCTCCAGCTAAAAACTCACGCTTAATTTCAAGCCCAACTACAAAGAAGAAAATGGCCATTAATCCATCATTCACCCAGTGTTGAAGCCCTAATTTAATATCAAAAATTTCAGTAGCTACCTGTAATGGACTATGCCAAAAGTGATGATAAGAATCGTGACCTAGATTAGCCCATATAATTGCAGCCAATGTAGCCAGCATTAATAACGCACTACCACTACTAAAGAACTTAATAAATTGTTGGAAAGGATCGCCTTGTCGTCTGCGCCCAATCGCACCTTGATTTGCACTCATTTGTCTTATTTCTTATTTAGTAATTCAATTCTGCTTCTCTTAATTTCTCAACTGTTCCAACGTCGAACCAACCATCCTCTTGGCTTAGTTCATATCCCCCAATACAATATTTCTTTCCCAAATCCAGATAAGTACTAATTATAGAAAATGGTTTTACCTCCCCCATCAAATCTAATAATTCTGGCTCCACCATATGTATACCGCAAAAGCCATATTCCTTTGCAGCATCATATTCATTCACCCTGATCTCCTCTTTAGTCTTGACATTCTTCCATGCGCACAAACGCATGCTGTCATCAAATAGCAAATACCGCGATGTTTTACGCTGCTTTACCATTAAGGTTGCAAGATTTTTGGATTGCAGATGCGAATATATGAACATTTTTACATTTGTAGATACAACGATATCTGCATTTTGTATGAGTATGGGCTTATTTGGAATGAATAAAGATTTAGCTTTCAATAAGCCACCACCGGTATCAAGTAGGCAATCACTTTCATCCGAGATAAGTATCTCACAATCCCAGGTATTAGATTCGATATAGTTAATAATTTGATCTGCAAAGTGATGAACATTAATAACAATTCGCTCTACTCCCCCTGTAATCACATTATTAATAGCATGCCACAATAAGGGTTGCCCTTTAAATTCAACTAGTGCCTTAGGTTTTTTATTGGTAAGCGGTTGCAACCTGGTTCCCAAACCAGCTGCAAATATCATTGCATTCATAAATTGGTATTAAATCTCATCAACGGAGGTACGAATATAACGCATAAAACACTATTGAGCTTTATCGACCTTCTTAGCCTTACACAGTCTACCTTCCTTTTTTGCTCCCCAACCGCATTTCTTGCATTCGTACAAATGCGTTTCTTTCACGCAGGGCACACAATCCTCGCTCTTCTCTTTACACTTTTTCTTAGGCATACTCAACTCACTTATTTCTTCTTCATGTCCTGTTCAACATGTTTTAGCTCTACCTTTACTTTATAGTTCTTCAATAAATAGGAGCGCAATTGCTCGGCCGAAAATACCGATCGATGCTGACCACCTGTACAACCAAAATTAACCATCAAATGTTTAAAGCCACGCGACATATATTTCTTTACTGATTTATCCACAACGGAATAAACATCCTGAAGGAACTCTGCCATTTCAGGTTCTTGTCCGAAAAAGGCAATTACTTCTTCATCCATACCTGTTTTATCGGCATACTCAGGATATCGTCCCGGGTTATGAATGGCTCTGCAATCAAACACAAAACCACCACCATTACCCGACACATCAATAGGTACACCACGCTTAAACGAAAAACTGGTGATACTTACCGTCAACATTTCATTATCCTGACCAATGGTTTTCAACTCATCTGATTCGGTAACATTGCGCAAGGCGGCAAACAAGGTTGGCATTTGCTCTTTAAAATCAATGGTATCGAGTAGGTAAACCAAATTTTGAATGGCAAAAGGAATACTCTTTAAGAAATGTTCCTTCTTTTCGTAAAAGCCTCTAAAACCATAAGCTCCCATTGCTTGCATGATTCGAATCAATACATAAGCCTGGTAATGCTTAACGAACAATTGCTCATCCACAGTTTTGTAGTGCTTAAGCTGCTGCATGTAATATTGCAACAATTCCTCACGAACCTCAACGGGTATATCGGCCTTAGCATCGTAAAGTAAGGAAGCTAAATCGTATTGCAAAGCGCCTTTACGTCCTCCCTGATAATCAATAAACCATGGTTCATCATCAACCACCATCACATTACGTGATTGAAAATCGCGATATAAAAAATGCTCATGATCCGCTTCTAATAAGAAATCAATAAGCGTATGGTAGTCATCTTCCAACGATTGCTCATCGAAGGGAACACGTGCTAATTTCAGAAAGTAATATTTGAAATAATGTAAATCCCATAACATCGATTGCCGATCAAATGCCTGACGAGGATAACACTTGTTGTAATTTAATCCTTCACCACCCTTAATCTGAAATTGAATTAAGTTATTGATAGTCTTTTTATAAAAGTCAGCCAATTCCTTCGGAAAATCTTTACCAGGACGCATGCCCTGCAAAAAAGCATAAAGCGTAACATCTCCCAGATCTTCTTGCAAATAGATATGACTTCCTAAATCACGATCGTAGACCTGTGGTACGGCTAATCCTTTACTTTTAAAATGATCTGAGAATTCTAAGAAAGCAAGGTTCTCTTTCAGATCGGCATTATAGACACCCATGGCCGATTTCTCTCTGCCTTTAATGCGATAATACTCACGATAAGAACCCGAAGGCGGTAACATCACAAACGAGCGTGCTTCTTCCCCAGCCCACCTCTCAAACATCTGCAGCAATAATGACTTTGTATCTTTTTCCAATTGAGTATATTTTAATTCGGAAAAAAAGTGAGTCGAATCCATGCAAATAAAATGACCAACATTAAAGATGGTAGCATGTTCATGATTCGAATCTGTTTTATCTCCAATATATTTATGCCAAGGCCAACCAATAAAATTCCACCAACGGCCGTTAATTCAGTAATAATTTCCTTCGCGATAAAATCGCCTAAATAATACGCCAATAAGGTAATACCCCCTTGAAAAATAAACAAGGGAACAACCGACATGGTTACACCAAGGCCAAAAACAGAAGCTAATGCAATTGCCGAAAAGCCATCCATCATGGCTTTGGTTAATAGAATTTCAGAGCCATTACCCATGCCCTCATCAATGGCTCCCAGTATTGTCATTGAGCCAATGCAGTACAACAAAAAAGCCGTGAGTATACCTTCGGTAAACTTTGGATTTTTAAGTTTAAGGCGCTTTTTTAAAGATGTTGACAAGCCATCGATGGCCTTATCCAGATCGAGTAATTCACCCATAACCGTTCCCAATATTAGGCTAAACACGATAACTAATAGCATTTGACCTTCAAGTGCCATGCTTACTCCCAATACCAGGGTAAACAAGCCAAGTACCTGAAAAACACTCTTCGTAAGTTTATCCGGAATTCGATTACCCAGTATAATTCCGATGGTGCTACCAACAACTACAGTAGCCACATTCACTAAGGTTCCTCCTAGCAGCATAGTTCTTTTCTGTTTAAGCTTTAAAAGTAAGCTAATAGAAGCAATTAATAAAATTGGATATTAGTAAAGTTTGATACAATACTTATGCTGGCGTAGAATTGTAGATCAACACAGCAAATTATGATCCGTAACTCTTTATAAATTCGTAAAAGCATTCAATAAACCCTTCACTACTGAATAGTCAACAAGACTCTATATTGGAACAATTACATTTTCTTTAGGTTAATATGCGTAAGTGGGGCGATTATAATCGGATAGCACAGCCTTGGTTCTATGAAGCGGATTTTTTACAATAAGGTGACATAATTAATGCTTCAACTCATGAATAAGTCTTTCATGTTTTACTATACGCCTTTCCAACAGATCAAACTCGAAAAATTCCTCCGAAATCAAATTATCATTATCATCGTATCCACATTTATTCTCAAAAACTAGCTCTCCATTCTCATGAGATAAACTGTGAATTATGTTATTTCTATTATCAAATGTATTTTCTTCAATAACTTCAAATTTATAGACGTAGTTTCTGTGAATCTTTTTTATTACGTTACCTTGACTATCATATTCAAAAGCCTCTCCTTTAAATAACTTACCATTTTGAAATTGTTTCTCATGCTTAAGTTGACCATCTTTAAAATAAGTCTTCTCATACCGTGAAATTTCATTACTATCAGCGTCCAACTCAATTTCCTCTATTGTTTGCCCTTGGTCATTAAGGATATATACTTCGTATCCTGTTATTGCACCATTTTCATCTATAATCGTTGCCTTTTCAGCATTACCAATATCTGTGAAAGAAAATTCCTTAATTGACTTTCCTCCATCGGAAAATTCAAACTCATGTCTATCAAACTCTCCTGATGAGTTTTTATTATAAACATGCCTTTCCAACAGTTCATCAAAAGGATCATACTCAACAAATTCTTTTACTTCTCCACAATCATGGTACCTGTAGGTTCTTCTGAATACAATATTAGATTCTGAATCATACTCGGTCTCATCAAGCGTATTTCCATTTGAATCCATAGTGAAAGTCTTGAAATGGAACCTATTTAACTCAGCACTATTGGCATCTAACACAATCTTTGTCGTAATCCAAATATCCATTAACTTCATTTTTTACAACTCAATCGGCATATACCACACAAAAGCACGCTTGAGTTATTCTTAAATAAAAATTGCACATACTAACTTTCTAAATTCGCAGCGAGCCGTAGCATTGATTTTAGTTTTAGGCTTTCATTCTTTTAAACAATATCAATTTGACATTAGTTTCTGAAACCACATACCTTGCATAACGAGCTGGAATCAATATATTTCATTGCGATTTAAAGTTACTACTTACCTTCTTCCTTATTGAATTTAGAATTCAATAATTTTAAGCCCTTCATATTTTGTTCTAAAACAACTTGAACGTCTTTATTTTTTATGTGCCCTAAAATCCCCCAAGGGCCATTAAAGCCCTCTTTTTTAAGAAGCTTGATCATATCATATTCATAGTCACCTTCACCAATTGTCAATATTTGGGGCCCTTCTTTTTTGACTCCATTCAAATTTACATATGATAAGTATGGCTTTATCTTTCTTGCTATTTCCGGAAACTCATCCACATATTCTTGTGCGTGATGAAAATTATATACCATTGTGATCGAGTCCGTTCTCAGTTCTTCCAAAATCTGAATTTGATTATGAGGGTTCCCAAACCAACCATGGTGATTATACAAAGCCAGTTTACAACCTACTTCGTCTGCTTTCAATTTAATGAATCGAATCATTTCAATGGATAAATCAACTGATTCCTTCTGATTAAGCTCGTCGAAGAAGTTATGGCTGAAGCTTAACCATATAGCAGGCTTTTGTTCTATTTTTTTAAGATTATTCAACAATACCTGGTTCGATGGACTCAATTTACCAACACTATCACGTTTAGCATTTAGCCATAGAAATATAGAGCTAATCTCTATGTCACTTTCGCGGGCCAGTTTGAATTCCTTTTTCATTTCATCCAAATCTCCTTTTCCCCTATTAAACCCATACTTTTTAAACCCCATTTCCTTAAGCATAGCAATTCGCTGCTCAGGCGTTCTATCTAATGAATCAAAATCTATTATGCACCAAGGAGATAAGCCCTCAAGTTCAATAAGTTCATGGTCGCTCTTTGCGCAAGAACTAATATTAATAAATAGAATAACTACAATGGATAATCTTATTAGCTTTTTCATTTATCTAGAGTTAAATATCGAAGAATCTGCCACTCTCGTTCAGGAAAAGAAACTTTGACTAATACCGATAGCACAATGAAGCTGGCCTTATCTGCATTTCATTTGCTAAGGCCATTCATTGTAGCATCGGCATTATACCAAATATAATAAGGCCACATTCATAGTTCAAATGGTATAATTTAATTCGCCGAATCCCAAAACCTCAACAAATAAGAGCTTTTGTTTTTCTTATAAATTTACTCTTTTGACTATCTGAATCAAAAGATTCGGCAAACATATTGAAAGAGTAAATCTCCCATGAATATACTGACAGTCCATGCCCTTTATTTATTATTAGCACTAGTTATTGCTTATAAACCGTCCACTTTCTTTTAAAGTATGAATTATTTGGAGGTAAGTTGTTGTGTCTTTATAATTCTGCTCTCTTTTTACTTTTAAAAATTGCTCTGCCACGAGTATAGGGGATTTTTTCTCTTTTGAACCTTCTTTAAGAATGTCGTATTCTGATAAAGCCAAATTAGGGTTCGCACCTGCATCTATTAAGTATCTAATCATTAAAGTGTCGCCTCTACCAACAGCTTCAAATAATTTAGGAAATATTGGAAGTCCTTCATTACATACTCCGTAGTAGTTTGGATTTGCGCCGTGCTCTAAACATAGCTTCACTAATTCAGCTGAACGTGTTGAAATTAAATAATCTTTATCTACAGGTACACCATTTTCCATTAGCATTTTTACAATCGCTTCATCACTGTATGAAAATGCGACGGCCATTGCATCAGTTAAAGATTCTGAATTTGCATCAATAAACATTTTTAAAACATCTTCTTTACAACTTAATACAGCTTGCTCTACTGGACCATACATACCAACTTCACCATAAACTTTTAAATCCGGGTCAGCACCATAATTAAGCAATAGTTCTACCATTTGTACTGAACAGTTCTTAACAGCTATAATTAATGCTGTTTTAAATTGATAACTATTGTCAAAATAGTTTGGATTTGCCTTGCTTTCTAATAGTTCTTCGGATTTTTTATAATCGCATGAATTGATTGCATAAATCAATAATAAACTCAAAGAATCAATATTAATTTCAACCGAGCTTTCCGCAATATTAGTGAAAGTTAAAGAATCAAATTTTACCTCATCTGAATAGAATGAACCTAGGCTGTCCTTTGTTTCTTCAACATGTTCAAAATGACTTGAGTTTTCAACACCTTGCCTATTGTTACAGGACAGTGAAACTAAGATTAATATGATTAGGCTATAAGTTTTATGCATTATGTTTGTTTTAATAAGTGCTAACGTTTGGCTAGATGAAGCGATTGGCAATTAATGAAACTTTATCTCCAAAACTCAACTGAGCCAAATCTTTTATTTGTTTTTATCTTTTCAATCCTAAAGCCAAATCAAAGATTTGGCGGTGTTCGATTACCCAACCTAACTTCCAAGTAATCACGGACACCAAATGCTTTATACTAGCGTATTGGCATTCGTTTTTATTATTTCAACTTCATCAAAGTTAAACAGAAAGTCATAGCCAATTCGAGCTGATAAGGTATTGGACTCTATTAATCTAGTTCGTGCAAATTGACAATCCATCTTGTCAAAAGAATCCCAGTCATAAAGGTCAATAAAACAAAACTTACTGTTGTCTTTTGTTATTTCCATTTTTTCCCATCTCCATTCAATACCATGTTCAATTGCTGCTAGAACCTCTATAGTATATGACTTGGGTACCACAACAATTTGATCGAAGAATCCATTCGGATTCCGTGCAATAGGATAGTCAAAAGATTTTGCCAAAACTAATGATTCAAAAAGGCCATCTTGAACTCGACTGAATGCTTTATCTATTTCAAAATTAAACAAGTCTTGCTTCTTTTCTGTATTAGTAAAGTTTTGATTCCACAAATCCATCAGTATTGCTCTGTAATCTGATATGTCTTCGGTTATGCTTTTCATAATTCTGCCTAGCGTAAAATTTTAATTTTAATAATCCCTTCTAGAATTGCACGTTAGCTTTAAAATTTAATCTTGTTTATATGCGAGATGTGGAAAATGAATGCCAGCTTTTCTGTAACTGCATGTCTATTGCCTATATATTTACTATGTCTTCAAATATTTTATTGCTGATACTCAAGGATAAAACCATTTGCAATTAACTCTAACTATTTAAAACCGTTTTATCAACATTAGTTAACACTACTTAAAACTATATACATTAAATCAATATACAATGGAAAACCACTTATATTTTCTACTCATAGCTATATGCTTGCCATGTAAAGATAAAATAAAGTTTACAAAGCACGGATTACAAATCCGCGCTAACAATGAGGTGATGAAATTACACCTCTCCCATGATAAAATTAAAACCATAAGCAGCACCCTAAATTTTCGCGACAAATCTATGCTATAAAAGAATGATAAAACTCAGCTATTTAAAGCAACATTTTCCCATTAAATCTTCTATTTTTGCTTCAAACCAAAAAAGAAGTTAAACTAATTAAATCCGATTATTATGACTGATAAGAAGATGACACCTGCAGACTACATTGCTCGCGAAGATAAGTACGGAGCGCACAACTACCACCCGCTTCCGGTAGTACTTGAAAAAGGTGAAGGTATTTACGTTTGGGATGTAGAAGGAAAGAAGTACTTCGATTTCCTTTCTGCTTATTCAGCAGTAAACCAGGGTCACTGTCACCCACGCATTATTAATGCATTAACCGAGCAAGCGAAAGAATTAACGCTTACATCGCGTGCATTCTATAGCAGTGTATTAGGTGAATTTGAAGAGTATATGACCAAGTACTTTGGTTATGATAAGATCTTACCTATGAATACAGGTGCTGAAGCCGATGAAACTGCGCTTAAGCTTTGTAGAAGATGGGGATATGATAAAAAAGGTATTCCTGAGAACGAAGCAAAAATAATTGTTTGTGCCGAGAATTTCCACGGCCGCACAATTACTATAATCTCAATGTCTACTGATCCTGATTCATATAAAGGATTCGGACCATTCACGCCAGGATTCGTTACTGTTCCTTACAACGATATCGATGCTTTAGCTAAGGAATTAGAAGATCCTAATGTTGCAGGTTTCCTAGTTGAGCCTATTCAAGGTGAAGCTGGTGTATTTGTACCAGATAATGGCTACTTGAAGAAAGCTTACGATATGTGTAAGGCTAAGAATGTATTATTCATCGCTGATGAAGTACAAACTGGTATTGCACGTACAGGTAAATTATTAGCTTGTGATCACGAAGGTGTTCGTCCTGATATGTTGATTCTTGGCAAAGCCATTTCAGGTGGTGTATTCCCGGTATCAGCTGTTTTGGCCGATGACGACGTTATGTTGGTTATCAAGCCAGGTGAGCACGGATCAACTTACGGTGGTAACCCACTAGGTTGTAAAGTAGCAATGGCTGCCCTGGATGTTGTTAAAGATGAGAAATTAGCTGAAAATGCTGAGCGTCTTGGACAGATTTTCCGTGATGAAATGCTAAAAGTTGACTCAGATATGATTGAGTTGGTTCGCGGTAAAGGATTATTGAATGCAGTTGCCATTAAACCTAAAGATGGTAAAACAGCATGGGACGTTTGTGTAGCTATGAAAGAGAATGGCTTAATTGCTAAACCTACTCACGAGCACATCATTCGTTTTGCGCCTCCTTTGGTAATTACCGAAGAAGAATTGCGCGAAGCAATCGAAATCATCAAGAAAACTTTAGCGCAATTCGCATAAGTTTATCTTAACAATAATAGAAAGCTGACTGGAATTATTCTAGTCAGCTTTTTTTATGTTGAGAGATTGCATCTACATTTAAGGATCGCATCTTTATTAACATCATGCCTATAAAGATGCGATCCTTAAACTTTTACTTAAAAAATTCAGTTGCCCTTTCAGGGCGTGCTATTTTTACTCTTGCTATAACCTGAGGATAAACCTCAGGCGAAATTAACTCTAGGCTTTCGGCATTACTACAAAATTGCATTTGATAACCATAATTTCAGCCCCTATAGGATAAAACAAAACAACTAAGCAGCAATCTTTTTTATGGCTGAAGGCCATTATCAATTAAGCCCAAGGTGTTAACCTTGGGTAATGCAGTAAAGTATTAATTCGTCCTGTAAGGACAGTTCAATCTCAATCTCTCCACAAATAATCCTCATTGTATTCAACGTCATATTCATTCAGAAAAAGAAGATATTCTTCTCTAAAACTCATTCTTTTATGATGTTCTTCCTGATTCTGGATATATTGCTTTGTTTTAGAATGAAGAGACGAACTAACTGAAAAACCACCATATCCACCTTGCCAGGCAAAATGCTCATAATGATCATCAATGGTTTTCATCCATCTACTACTATGACGTTTGATCTCCTCTACTAACTTAGCTAATGCAATATTTTTTGACATCACACATAAAATATGCACATGATCATGCACACCATTGATTAATATGGGAATAGAGTCTTTGTCTTTTATAATTGATCCCATATAAGCATATAAAGCGTTTTTATCTTTTTCTAGGATTCCTACGCTGTCTTTTTTGATATGAAAGACAATGTGTACAAAGAGTTTGGATAATGATTGAGCCATATTTGAAATATTTAATTGCCCTTTCAGGGCGTGCTATTTTAACTCTTGCCATAGCCTGAGGATAAACCTCAGGCTGAATTAACTTTAGGCTTTCAGCCTAGTTACAAAATTGCATTGCGCAACTATAATTTCAGACCCAAAAAGATAAAACAAAACAATTGAGTCGTAACGTATTTTATGGCTGAAAGCCAGTTTCAATTAAGCCCAAGGTGTTAACCTTGGGTAATAAATATCAAGTTTAAGTTCGTCCTGTAAGGACAGTTCATTCTCAGTCTATCACTTAAATATATGGTAAGGATCGAATCTTAATCAATTATTTAATTGCCCTTTCAGGACGCTACAAATTACTCATTTCATAACCTGAGGATAAAC
>NZ_JBNGOY010000060.1:0-34132 GCF_050589805.1 Carboxylicivirga fragile
AGTGCTACTTCATATTTTATAATGCTTGATGGTAACACATTAATAACAGTATTTGCATCTGATTTTAAAGAGTAGATATAGGAAAGTTTATTTCCGCTCTCCATACGTATTTTTGAATCCAAACGACTAATGTCTTCTTGGCCATTATCGTTAATCGCAATTACAGCTTCAGCTACCGCATATTGGTTTTGCAGATGAAGACGTAATATGTCCTTTTCTATTTTTCCAGATTTTAGAGAAGCGGTTCCATGAACACGTTTGCTTATTTTCATATAAACATCTCCCGCCGTTTGACGAGATACCCAGAAGCATTGACCTGGAGCTATAGTTCCATCAAATGTGTCGGATGGAGTTGATATACCTGTAGTAACATTAAATGTTGCCAATGTCCGGTTTGCAGGATCACTTCCAGTTCGCACATATACTGATCCAGTTGTGTTTCTGAAGTCACCAGTACTTGGATCTTCAGCTACTAACTTGTAATACGATGGATAGGGATTAGCAATTAATTGCATTCCTGCAATAAGCGTTTTAGATAAATCAGTATTATTCAGTGTTCCTTTATGTCGGACATCTTGAATAGTTCCTTTCAGGCCTATGGCATAGCCCGTTAATGGATCAGTGTCAAGACTACCACCAGTTAAGTTATTCCATCCACCACTATAACCATAAACATTATAACTGCCTGTGGCATCATAAGAACTCATTTTTGCATTTGAAATAGAATGCCCAACATACCAGTAACGATTTAATTCGTAATTCCAGTTAAGGGTTACATCACCTATTACGTTACCTTCTACAATAAGCGAACTTGGTTTAGAGTCTGTGTTTTCAACAATAAGGTCGCCGTTTAGGGTGGCATCACTATTTATGCGAACTGTAGCTCCAGGTTTAATTGTTAAGCTAGCGTTATTAGCGATCTCAAGATTTTTCATTTCTACATTAGTGGATGTTATAACTGGGAAAACATCACCATGATAAGGATGTTCAGGAATAAAGATATCTGTAGAATTATCTGGAACAACTCCAGTTGACCAATTTTGAGGTACATTCCATACATTTGAAGCTCCTAACCATCCTTCTGTAGCTATATTGATAGTGTAGTCTTCTATTTCACCTGTACCTGCTCCGCAAGGAGTAGCAGGATTGTTTTGATCCGTAATTTGGACTCGCATTCGTGTAGCCCCATTACTTGCTGATGCAGGCACCGTTATTGATCCATTAAATACAATTACACCTGTTGATGTCGTATTTCCAAGATCAATTTTTTCATTTGTATCTTCAAAATCACCATCACCGTTCCAATCTATCCATACATAGGCGTAAGCTCTGCCTCCAGCATTATAAGCTCCCAGGTCAATATCATAAGATTCATTCACGATCATTTCTGATGATTGTGATAAATAATCGCCGTATCCTGCATCATCGCCACTTGTATTGTTGACTGTATTAACGATGACATTGGTTAAATAGCGATTGCCATTTGAAGTATGTGCCGATGGGCAATACAAGCCAATATTTACTTCCTCTGATTCAATATTGGTAAGGCCAGTAGCAGTTGCTGTTAAGGTAACTATGTTGGAGGAAGTAAATGATAAATTAGTAAATGTAGCAAGTCCATTTGTAGCTGTTGAGTTAACTGTAGTACTTGCTCCAGGATTCATCACAATACTTACGCTATTTGTGATTGATACAATACCTGAATAATCGGTGTCGATGTTCCCATTAACATCGCTTGCAGCAACAACGGGTACGTTTGCTAAAGCAACATCTACAGTTGCATAAGCAGATGGTTGCTGATCATATGTAAGTTCAGTGGCAATCACATCAATGGCAATAGCTCCACTGCTCACAGTTTGATTCTTTATAAAATCATCACCAAGTCCGGTAACAATATCATTACTTTTAATTTCAAAATCGAAACTATCACCTTCCACGAGACCAATAAGGTCAGTATTTAACCAGATCTTAAGTTGATATGTTTCTGAAGCAAGATTGGCAATGGTTATTATATCAGTGCCTGTAAATGTAATTGTAGAACTGGTAATGCTGCCTGCTAAACCAGCTACATTAAGATCGGGTCCAAATAGTAATGCACCGGCTATGGCCTCTGTCCAGTTATCAATTGTGTTACTTGCACCTTTGCTTATCACTAATTGTTGCAATCGTGTTACATCATTGTACAGTGAAGTGTTATCAGTAATGAGTACATCCATCACTTGAACAGAGTTAGCTTGTGAATTTGCGATAGAGCTAATCGTACTTGGTTCAGTGTCTGTTCCGTCAGCTATCTGAGAGGTTGCAGCGTAAATGCCGCCAACCTCTATGTTGTCGATGCAAAAAGCCAATGGTCCATCAGAAGTATTATCGTCATTAAACCAAGCGAATTTCAATGTTGCCATTGATCCTGTGTGAGAAGATAAATCTATTACTTTATTTGTCCAAGCATTGCTTCCATAGAATTCTTTAGGATCACTTATCCGTTGATCACCACCTCCTGTATTAATATAAACTTCTCCGTAATCATATACGGTTCCACTCCATATTTCACCTTCGCATTGCCAATCGAATGACAAACTTGCCGATTGCAAATCAGTTAGATCTATATTTACTTCAATCCAAGATTCGGATTCACTGTCTTCATCGTAATCAGCAACGGTACTTGCTCCGTCTCTAACGTAAGTGGAGCGATTACCTCCAGCAAATACATTTGTACCTCCTAGAAGCCAATTGTTATTACCAGTATTGTTTGTACTCCATTCAGGATACCCATCTGCATTATCTTCCCAATCTTCGCTAAGAACTGGTACTTTTGCAGGTGTATTGGCATTGCTTTCGATACCAGATGAGTAAATACCATTACGTGAAGAAAATGCCTTGTAGTAGTAAATGGTACTGTAATTAAGTGGCGAATGATCAATTAACAATAAGTCACCTCTATAAAGTACAGTTCCTCCTCCTGGTAATACATCACCTTCATCATAACTTACGCCTTCTACCGGAATACCAAATGTTCCATCAGATGACCATACCACTAGTACGTCATCATCGTAAGAATTTTTTGTCCAACTCAAATTATTTAACAGGTCATTTGGGTTAGTTGCAGAAAATGAAGCAGGATCTTCAATTGTTCCAGTTATATGCACATCATCAACGCAGAAACCCGGATTTTCGGCAGTGCCACCCGTATAATTGCGCCATCTAAATCCAACTGTAACTATATCATTAAGGTAACCATTTGCAAAATTATAGGTTTCGGTATTCCAAGTTGAAGAATTTTTATATTCTTCACTGTTTGATACTCTATTACCATCTACATATAATTCGCCAAATGCACTATTGTTTCCATTTAGCATCCATTCGAAGGTCATTTGAGCAGAAGTGAATCCTCTCAAATCAACTTTTAATTCCATATAGGTATCCGAAGAATAATTTATGTCGTAACCTGCAGTAATACCATTATCGCCTGATATATATGCGGATTGTGTGCCTGTATTGGCCAATGCTTTACCTCTTACCCAAGCGTTTTCATAGCCTGAATTAAAGTTCCATGCAGAAACATCTCCTTCAAACCCTTCGTTGAATGGTAAAGAAACAGGCAAGCTTACTTCTGTAGTTAATGCACTTGAATAAGTACCTAAGTTAACGGACCATATAGAATAGTTTAACTTTCCAGAGAATTGACCAGTGTGCGTAAATGCTTCTAAAGAACCAACATAAATTACTTCTCCACCCCCAGAAAGGTAGTCTCCCACTGTGTAGGTTGTTCCACTTTCAGGTCTTCCAATTGATCCATGTGATGAATAAGCAATTATTACATTATCATTATCGACACTTTTTTGCCAAGTTAAGTCTACTTCTGTGGCCGAATTAGATGAGCCTGAAAAACTTTGTGGACGTGCTACTTCACTTCCAATGATTCTTACTTCATCAATACAGAATGCTGGGTCTTGTCCAGATCGTCTATCATTATACCATCTATATCCAAGGTCAAAATTTGTTCCTATGTATGCGGTAATATCCACTGCCCGTTCAACCCAAGTTGCCTGATTAGCTAACTCAATATTAGGGATTAATTGAGTATTTCTATTTTCGCGAACAGATCCTCCGTCGTAGCCATCTTCTGCTATTCCCTTCCAGTAAAAAACCAATTCCGCACTCTTGTAGTTTGAAGGAATTGCGACTCTTTTTTCTAAGTAAATTGTAACGTTATTTGTAACATCATGATTGTAGGCTGCTGTTGCTCCTCCGTCATTAGAAATGTACGCTGAACCGACACCCAAATAAGATTCAGCATTACCAATAACCCATTCATTTCCTCTTGATGGACCACCTAAAGTCCAACTTTGCGCATTCCCATTTTCAAAATCTTCATAGAATATCGTTGCAGAACTAAGGCTTTTTACCTCAACAGAACGTTGAAGAGAATATTCAAAAGTTGTTGCATTATAAGACCAAATACGAAAGTATGTTGTTGTGCCTGGGGTTATTCCAGATTGTGTATGGTTTTCTAGTGATCCTTTGTAAACAATTGTAGATCCATCACCAATATCATCATTTAAGTTGTATTCTGTGCCAATGGTTGGCATACCACTTAGCTCAGAACTAGCCATTGTAATTATGACAGGTTCGGATAAGGTGTTAAGATTCCAAGTTAAATCAACTGAATTACTTGTTAGGTTTGACGCTGTGAAATTAGATGGTGCTTCGATGTTTGTTGCAACCAGTTCAATGTCATCATATGTAATTCCATCATTCCTTGTTGTGCTAGTTGCTCTATAGTTATCTTCTTGTCCAAAACGTATTTGTAAGTATGAAGCGGGTAATTGACTACTTAGTGCAGATAATAGATCAAGACCTTCAACACTAATCCAATTACTTGCACTGCCCATGTTTGCATTAATGTCATATACTTCAACCCATGTTTGAGAGTCATCATTACCTGTTCGAACCCAAACTCTATCGTTCGGGTTGTCTTCTTCGCCATGATGCGTAAATGCGAATGAAAGGTAAAACTCTTTTAGATCTGGAAATGCGGAAATATCAACCAATGCTGTTAAATAATTAATAGTTTGGTTGTTATCCCTTTCTGTGTCAAGTGTTGCAGCATTGCTCCCTGTATGATAAAAGTTATTACCCGCTGCTAAACGCAATCTTCCTCTGTTATCTTCTGAATAAGTCCATGTATTAGTTAAGACAGGAATAGGATCAGTACTCGTTGTATAGGTTTCGTTACCAGCTTCCTCAAATCCTTCGGTCCAAAATTTTGCCGTTTGTGCTTTGCTAATACTAAGTGATGCGATGGAAAGCATTAATAACAAAGAAGATAATCTTTTCATTTTGTCTGTTTAAACTTGTTATAAGGCGTTGTACGTAATGTTTAAGAATAGTTTTGCTAATTTGGACAAAATAATCAAAAACCTTTACGAGTGTCACAAATTTGTCGATTATCAGTCCTTAATATAGTTAACGTTTGTCGATTCAATTTGTGGTTGACAAAGAAAATAAAAAACTACTTAACAGCCAATGCTTTTTGATTATAGAGCTACTTTGTTAGATTAAATTAACAAACAGGTAGTGTTAATACGAAGATAGCTTCAGTGTGCTAACGACAGGAGGTGTCTGATGTAAATGTTTACTCCACCTTTCTCAATGCCTTCCACTCAGCAATGCAACACACTTTTCCTTTAAGTACAGGGCATTTGCTTTCTAAAATACTTTCTACATCAGAAGGTTTTGAGATGCCATTGAAGAGCTCTGATGGGAATTCAGTATCACTTAGTTCTAATTCTGTATCAACATTGCGTAGACCAAATGTGCGAACATGAATCTCTTCGAAGCCCGGCATTATCTGATTAACATCTATAACATAACTGAATGCACCAACACGATCTTCGGCTACAACAGGTACAACATGGAAAGCTCTTTCGACCTGAGGTAATAATAACTGGCGAAACTCCCGGCCTGAAATGCCCAATACCATAGATACAACAATGCCACCCGAAATAACTATTTCACCTGGTTTGTAACGCTGGTAGTTAAAGTGAATGGGGTGTGTATTTTTGAAATAGGTGGCCCAAAATAAGTTCTCACTTTTACCCACAGGTCGAACAAAGGGATGTAGTATTAAATCTCCTGATGCAAAATCATTAATCTTATTCTCGATGTTGATGCCTCTTACACGTGCCAGTATTTTTTCTTTAAAATGATGGTTACGCATAGTGCTCTCCGAATCTTCTAATTGATTATTTGAGCATTCAATGTATGGAAACAGCGTTACGCGTTCGAGAGCAAATACAGGATCTCCTTTTTGGTTGGAAAGCACATGCTCCGATACAATAGTAGAATACTTTTTGTCAGAAGTGGCATTTATGGCTTTAATTCGAATAGTACATGAAAAGGTATCTCCTGCAAAAGCCGGATTGAGGTATAAAGCATTTCGAACCTCGAGATGCAGTAAGCTTGAATGTGCAAAGTTTTCAACGCCCAGACTCAATGTTAGATTTAACAGGAATCCGTAAGGTAAAAACATTTCGTGAAAGCCCAATATGCCAGCAAACTCACGACTGTTTTCGGGATATGAAGAAGTAGGCATAAGTCCACTCCACGAGCTATGAATTGATTCGTCAACTGTAATGTTAAAATGACTTACAATTTCCTGACCAATAAATACCTTGTTTAAATCGAGGCCGTAACTTACTTTTCTGTTTGGTTTGATAAATCCTTTCATATACCGTAATTCTACGGTGACAAAAATAGAGTATTTACAAGATATACTAGCATGCTTATCAGTTAATAAGGCAACGAATGTTAGGCTTACTTACAATCAAAACTGATATTGTAAAGTTTTACTTTCAGATCCTCATCTATCCATTAATTCAGGTTTGAAATATTAAGATGGTTGGAGAAAAAAATATAGTAATTGGCAATGCAAGATCTAAATGCATGTTAGTTTTTAAACACAATGGCACGTAATCGTTTTTATTTCAACAATAAATTGTGTGATGTCAGCTCATTTTTATTTAACAGAGGGCACAGCTACTTAATTTCAATATTGAGTTCAGCTCCTGCCAGATCAGAATCACTTCCATAGTCAATAACACCTAATATACTGTACTTAGCTTTCGGCAAATCAGTTGGTAAATGAAACTTTATGGCTCTTTTACCTCCTGGTAAAACTGTAAATGCTTTTGTTTTTACACGTTGACTATCGCCAGTACCTAAATTAACAATGTCTAAGTACGGCGCACAATCTAGTATTGTCTCTCCTGAGTTTTCAACCTCCATACTAAGAATTTGCAACGTGTCTGATGCCATTGTGTTCTGCGTAAAACTAACGATGCTTGCTTCTTTATAGGTGACCGTTGGTGGCGTTTGGAATATATGAATCAAAAACTGGAAGGTCTGCAATATCTGCATACCAGTTTCATTCTCGGCGCCTCCACCAGATCCTGTTTTTTCTTTAGAAAGTTTCACGGCAGCTACGGCCCACCTGGCATTGTTCGCCTCAGGAACGTTGGGTACTTGCATCATGATTTCTACATCTTGTGTTACTCCCGGAGCTATCTCAAAAAAGGCTGGAGATGCTGATAACCATTGCGAACATCCGTGTTCATATTCGGTGTCGGTTATCAATTGGGTTTTGCCCTTATTACCATCAGAGGCAAAATTATTAAATGTTACTTGAAAAGTTTGCGGTGTGCTTCCATTGTTTGTTACCCTAATCTTTTGACCTTTATAGCCACCAAGTGATTCTTTATAGTATAAACGTGATGGTGTAACTGAAACGCTTTGAGCTGCCAAACCTAAGGGGAACAATAAACAAATTAGTGTATATGCGATCTTCATATTTTATTTTTTACTTTCTGACGTTATTAATTAGCATAATTACGAACTTCCGCTTCCGAAGTTTTGTATTTTTTCTTAAAAGATTTTAAATATTTTTTGGCCTCCTTTTCGCTCGCAAACTCACCAACCGAATAATAATACATGTCGCCCTCTTGATACTTATAGATAATGGCAATATCCGGCAGTGCTTCTTCAAAGTCGATGGGCGAATACTCTATGGCCGTAGATTCAATTTGTACCCTGTACTTATTTCTATCATCATCGGAGCTTATGGTTCTAAAAGCCTTATCGGTAGTGATTGTTTCGCTTGATACCTCTGTAGTAGAGCGTTCATTAACCGTAGTCTCTTCTTCTTTAACTGTCAGCTCTACTATATTGGCCTCCATAAAACCCAAATTCTTTATTTTCTTCAATAATTTTTTAGCAGCTGATTTCTTTGATAAGCCAGCTGTTTGATACCAGTAGTCGCCACCGTCGGCTACGATGCAATAAATAGCGGTAACAGTCTGTAGGGTGTCAAATTCCGATCGCATCATTTCTTGCTGTGTTGAATTAAACAAGCGTACGGCATGGCCCTGTCCAAGTTCACTTATGGTACTAATAGGCATTAAGTTGGGGTCTCTGCCATTGTTTTCATCTCTATTGTCTTTCACACGACCTGTACGTAAGATGGCATTCGACCCTGATTTACGACCAAAGTTAATGGTTCGACTACGCTCCGTTAGATGAAAGCCAACATTGTAATTTTGACCCGAACGGGTAACTGTTAATGGAATATTGTTTTCTACAAATTGATAACGCGTTCCTACGGCTCCTTCATTGATGCTTATAATGTAATCGCCATTTGGTAGGTAAAGGCTGTAGTTGCCGTACTGGTCGGTAAGTGTAGTTTGTGGTTCGCCCGATAGTTGATTAATTGCGCTCACGCGAATACCTCCCAATTGAATCGGTTTATCATCGGAGTGTTCGCCGCGCTCAACAAAAATACCTCCGCTCAAACGAGCCCCCTTTGATAATGGAATGGATATGATTTGGTTTCCATCAATGTATTTGTAGAACTCACTTCCACCAAACCAGCCTTCGGTTGCCATTAATGAAATGGTTTCTACTTTGTAATTGCCCTTTGGTAAATGCTGGTATTCTACCTTGCCTTCCTCATTCGATATGAGTTCGTATATGTTTTGCTGCAACATCAAATCATCTTCGGTAAAATTAGTTGTAGTTGGCGTTAAACGAACGAGCATGTTTTCAAAGCCAATCTCATCCCTATCCTTGACACCATTGCCGTTTAAATCGCGAAATACGACTAAGGTAGCTCTGTAGTTGCGGTCGATACCCGCAGGTACATTGATGTTAAACTTAAGACCAAATCCAAATTCTATACGACTCGATACGTCTGATGGCACTATGTAATCGTCGTTTAGTACAGGAGAGGTATTCGAGTTTATGCTCGTACGTTCATACTGATCATTGGCGTATAATAGGAAGTTGGCATATACACTAACTTGAAAACGATCCTGCAAATAATAAAATAACTCGGGGCGTGTTACCAATTGATGACGTCCTTGAATAGTGGTGTAGTTGTAATTTAGGTTAAGGTTTAAGCGCATTTTGTTTTTAGCCAACCAAGCTTCGTAGTTGGCCATGAGAAATAAACGTTGCGGATTATCAAGGGTATTAACATATATAAGCTGTTCATTTAAAAAGAATGGGCCATAATAATACCTAATATTCGTATTAAAACGCTTGTACCTTAACGACAGACGTATGTTTGAAACAAAGATGGGGTCTACATCGGGATGACTTTGAAAGCTGTTTTGACCAGCAAATACATTAGCAAAAAAACTGGTATTGGTGCGTAAGCGTGTTCGATACTCAAAGCCCAAGCCCCCTGTATTGGTTTCAATTTGATTGGTAGCGTAGGTGATGTATTCAGGCTTTATCACATAGCTATGCCCTTGGCTTGTGTACATCAGTTGGGCAAAATATTTTGATCGGCGGGTAAATACAGTATCCGAAACAGTTCCGTTGGTAGCTATAAAACTGGGCTGATTTGAAAAGAAAGAGGCTCCTCCACGCAATCGCATAGATGGTTTTAGCTGATAAGCTAAGGTCAAGGCCCCATTAACGACACCTCTTCGGGGCGCATAAGCTTCAGTATTGTATTGTCCATTGGCACTTATGTTGATACCCTTTACAACGCCCTGGTATCCGAGCATCGCACGATAACCTGTGATAGCAGTGGTGTCCAAAATGCTATAGTTCTCAATGCTGTAACCTCCACCCAACTGAATGTTATGTTGGTTGTTAATGCGGTAAGAGACATCGGCTGTTGCGTAATTAGTGGCTAATTGACGCACGGTATGATTAGTCGATTCAAAATAAGCTTCTCCTCTAATGCCATTTCCGCTATATTTATAAAAAGCCCCGTAGCCACTTAAAAAGGGCGTATCAAAGGGCGATGGATTGCCAATGTATAAACCACCTAAGCGGTGTTGTTTGTATTTATAGCTTGCTTTTAAGCCCTGACCAATTAATAGGCTACCACTTCGACCTGCTGTAATATCTCCTACCTCGACATTGTACAGAGGACTAAAGTAGCCGACGTAAAAATAATTCCCCAATAAAGAATTCCAATTCACTTCGTTTTGCACGAAAGTGGACTGATAGTAATACGTGAAATTGCGACTATTGCTTAAGCTTTTATAGCCGTATAAACCTAGCGAACCAAAGGTGTTGTCGCTAAGTACATTAAAGCTATTCCACTCAACAGTTAAAGGAAATGAACTAAATATCGATTCTTCAACCTTTCGTGAGTCTGATAGTTTTAGAAAGTTTACATTGCCTGTCCACCTGCCACCACTAGCATTGTATGATTTTTGATTTTTCACCTCTACCTTTAGTCGGTAGCGCTTTTCTTGCTCAGCAGAGCTTCTAAAATCAGGGCGGTAATCTTCGGCAACTCTTACTACATCAAAGAATAATAAGGTGTCTTGTCCTACTTTTAATCGAATGTTTTTTCTTTGTTCAGAGCTATTCTCCTTACTTCCTTTAAATTGAATCCCCGACTCAGTATTGGCTTTAATGACCAAGTCTTCATCGGCATTGCCACCGTTAACGAGTTGTAAGTAAAATGAAGAAGAATCGGCACCTGCTGGAAAATAGATGGTATTGGATGAAAGCGACGCATTCCAAGCCGAGGTTTTTTTAATTTGTATGTTCCAAATAGCATTGCCCACAGAAAAACCATTCATCGACAAAAATGCATTGGTAACATAGGTCATGTCGCCCTGTAACCTAGTTACGGGTTTTAAGCGAACTGGGATAAAAAGCGTATCATTGGATGAAACGATAATTTCTTTCATCGACTGGCCAAGTAGTTTCCAGCCGGCTGGAGGATTAACCATTAAGGTCATGGTTTGCTCAGAAGCAGTTCCGTTATAAACTTTAAGTACATTGCTAGCAAACTCACCAACTTTCGATTCTACATCGCCTTTTACAAAACTCATGGAAACATTGCCGGAGTTTTGAGCATTTACATATACCATCGTACTAACTGTTATGGCAGTTAATAAGCTTATTATACGGTATACAAAGTTTTGCGGCATCTATCAGAATAAATTATAAATCTTGAGATAAAATATAATCAATGCGCATACTATATGCTCCGGGCTGCAAACCAAAACCTGGAATAACTCTTAAATCCACATTAAATTTATAACACCCGGGCGATACCAAATAATTACCTGCTGTATTCACCCCTGTTGCAGGGCAATTAATTGCAGGATCTGGTGCTGCGGGCGAACCAATTATATATATTGGCGTTAGAATATCTTGAATTGGAAAAAAACCAGGCACTAAACTGGTATTGGATGCGTTACGAAATTGCATTTGTAAGATATCGATGGTTGGTACGGTTCCGCTAGGAGAATAAACAGCAGATACATCCCACTCGCCAGCTACCGTAGTAGTAGCCCCAACATACAAATCCCATTGTGTTCCTATGGCCTCAATGTTTAGCTCACAGGCATTCATAATGGTAACTCCTGAAATGTACTTCTGTACGGTATTAAAATCGAAATTAACGGTTGGTGATGTTTTCAAATCGAAACTAACTGATTGAGCACTAACCAATGTTGTAGAGGTAAAAACAAGCAGAATAAGAATGGTATTTTTCAGTAAACAGCGCTTTAGCATTGCTCTTTGTTTGATTAACTGCCTGTTAAAATAACAAAAAGAAGGTGATTCACCTTCTTTTTGTTGTAAATAAATAAAAGTATTGTTGTTCTATAAATCTTCAACCAATGAATAAACTACCTCAAGGTAGTAATATCCAGCCTGTGCATAATCTGGACCAACCATAGCTACTGTTGAGTTAGGGAAGGTAGCCGGAATAGCTGGTACCATTCTCATGTCTAATCTAAAGCGGTGTGTAGTAGGGTTTCCAGCTGCAGTGCCAGGAAATTGCGAATCAGTACCTGGAGCAGTAGTGCCAATGGCACCTGCCAAGAACTGTGTAGCAGCAGCAGGAGCTCCAGCAACAACGCCAGAGTTACCAAGACCTTTTAGTGATATGAAATTATCAAAGTTTTCAGTAGTCATAGGATTAGCAACTGAAGAGCGAATCTCTAATATCTCCGCAGGTAAAGCAGCATTACCGTTTGTTGAGTAGGCCTCAACCTGAGTCCATGTATCTGAATTAGCATAAACAAACAAATCCCACGATAAAGTAGCATCAACTTCTAGCTGTGTAGCATTAAAACGCGTAATACCCTGCTGGTAGTCGGTGATGTTCTTAAATGCAAAATCCACTTGGGGATTAGTTGTCATTGTTAAATTTAAAATTCCTCTTAAATCCATTGTTACGTAATTGTACTCTTCATCTGAGAGTTGCGCCTTTGAAATTTGAGACATACCCATAAACAAGACTGCGAAAAGAGCGATTTTAATTAGTTGCTTCATAATTGTTTAATTAAATTTCAATTCTTATTATCAAGTTGGGCTTGGAGACGTTAATACGAATCCACTTTGTTTTTGTTACATAAATAATCATTTCTATCAGTACTATTAGTGAAAAAACCTTGTCGGTTCTCATAACCAACTAATAGCGTTTGTCATTTTAAGGTAAAATACTAATAGTTTTAATAAGATGCTAGTTTGTAGGTAATTTTTTTTTGATCCATACTATTGTAGATCTTGTCGGAGATGTGCTTTTAAATGAAAAAAGCTCCGGTAAATACCGAAGCTTTTAGTGGTGACTCAGCAGGGATTCGAACCCTGGACCCACGCCTTAAAAGGGCGTTGCTCTACCAGCTGAGCTACTAAGTCATCCTTGTTTTTCTCAATTGCGGTGCAAAGATAGATCCTTTTCTTTTAATTGCAAATCTTACCCAAAAAAAAGTGACTTTTTTTCAATCTTTTTTTTCTTCCGTAGGCTTGGAGAAACTGTGTTTGTTCGTCAAGTTATTGTGAATTAAATGGTAAAGGTTAAATGATGATATTTTATTAAAACTTGATTTTTTTTCACTTCCGAGCTTAATTATTTTTGGATCAATTTACATGTTTAGAGCAAGGGGTAAATAAAAGTGCAATTGCTAGGAGAGAATTTGAGATTGTGGATGCATATAATACTTCACCATTTCCATATATTTTAGAATATTCAATTGTTATGTTATTAATTAATGTGCTGATAGTCAGCGTTATGGCTGCAGTAAAAGCTAGAAAGACGCGTAAGCACAATAAAGATGAAGAGGACGCCTCTGACGAAGGGCATGACAAATAAACTAATAATCGGAGTGAAGAAAGATAAAACCCGGATTATGTATTAGAATATTATCATGAATATTGGAGAATAAAAAAATACAAGAACTTACTGAGATGAATCATAGCACCGCTATGGTGAATTGAAGCAAGTTAGCGAAGAGACGTGTATTGAAGTAGTTTCAATATGGAATAGATCTTCTATTGCATATTGCGAGTTAAAAGAGGGTGTCCAAAAACTCTGAAAGTATCCGTTCACTGAGCGAAGTCGAAGTGATTATTGGTTGATAATCAGTATTAATCAAATTTCATCTCGACTATGCTCGATGAGCGAGCTTAGTTTTTGGACATCCTCTTTGTTCTTTTAAGTTTTACGGCTATCTGTAGTGCAGAATTATTGACTGTATTTAATCGTGATTTTTATTTTGTACCATCTCATCAAAAAAGGCTATGCTCTATCATGTGTTTATTAACTATATTTGGAGGATATCTAAACAAAGCCATTGAATACACGCATAATCCTCATATTACTATTAAGCCTTGGTTCCTACGTTTATTCACAGGAGAATTATCGAATAAAGAAGGTTAAGTTTAAGGGGAACAAGGTTTTTAATAATCTGAAATTAAAAGAACAGGTTTCATTACGCTCAACATCATATTTAGGAGAAAAAGTTTTTAAGAAAGACGTAGTTAATTACTCAAAAGCTTTGTACGAAGATGATGCAAATCGTTTGACCTTGTTTTATCAGAAAGAAGGTTATCTGAACTTTACTTGTTTAAAACCAACGATTGAAATTCGGAAAAATAGAAAAGTGATCGTCACGTTCAATGTGGATGAGGGCAGGCCAGTAGTTGTTACAAAGGTCAATTACATGGTTGATTCGCTGCATTCGATAGACCAAAGTTTATCTCGTAAAGAATTAAAGAATATTCGATTGCGCTCAAAGTTGCGCGAGAATACTATTTTTAAAGATGATTTTTGCCGACAGGATCAGCAATTGATTAATGAGCAGTTTAATAACATGGGTTATGCCTATTCGCAAGCTCTTTTTGCTATTGATGTTGATACCACTGCCTCGGAAGCAAGCTTGAATTGGCAAATAGTAAGAGGCAAGTTGACGCATTTTGGAGAAACCTTCGTGACTGGTAATGATAAGGTGCCAGAAAAAAAGGTTAGGCGTCAGATGACATTTGAAAAAGGTGATGTTTGGTCGAAAGAGGAAATTGATTTGACACAGAAACGTATTTATAACCTTGGTATGTTTCGCGTGAGTTCTTTAAAAACAATTGCAACAGAAGAGCAGCGCGATACTTTGCCTATTCAAATTAATTTAAAGGAAGCGCCACGTTGGACAACCCGTTTTGGTGCTGGTTATGGCAGAGAGGATAAATTTAGGGTTTTTGGAGAATTGCAGAAGCTTGGGTTTATTACTAGCACAGGGCGTGTTAGTTTATATGCAAAACACTCAGCGCTCGAGCCTTATAATATTTACCTTCGCTATACGCAACCGGCAGTTTTCTTTCCCATTAATACAATGATGATTTATCCTTTTATTAAAAAAGAGAATGAACCTGGTTATTCTGTTGAGAAGAATGGTTTTAACTTTTCTTTTTTGCAAAACTTCACGGATAACTTCAATACGTCTATTACTTTGTTTTATGAGGATGTTCAGCAGGATACAACTGATATTGCTAGTTTGATTGAGCGTGAGTTCGATGAGTCAATTTATACTAAGTCGGGTATATCTTTAGGATTTAATTATTTAAATGGGCAGCCTAAATTAGATCCTGTACGCGGCTTTTCCTTAGCACTAAATGTAAAAACCAATGGTCTTTATGTAACGCGCGACATGCCTTTTTACCGAAGCTTGTTGGAATATAAAAAATACCTGGGGATTAGTTATGGACTAACTTTAGCTTTCAAAGGCAAGGTTGGAGGCGCAAGCGCCACGGATGGTTCCGGCTATCTGCCACCCGAAGAGCGATTTTATGCCGGGGGTGGGCATTCTGTGCGAGGTTGGTCAAGAGCTGATTTGGGGCCAAAAGATCATAATGGAAGGCCAATAGGTGGTAAGAGCTTATTGGAAGGTAGTATTGAGGCGAGATTAAATATTACGCACAGTTTAATTTTTGCCGCCTTTATGGATGGAGGAAACGTGTGGCTCGATTCATTTACTTATCGATTAAAGGAACTGAAATATGCAGCTGGTGTTGGTGTGCGGTATTCTACACCAATTGGCCCTGCAGGTCTTGATTTTGCGCGTCCGCTTTTTGGCGAAGGTAATACCTGGCAAATACATTTTAATATTGGTCATCCGTTTTAAGCATGGTAATGAAAGCATTAAAATACCTTACTTATGCGCTTGGTTTAATTTTATTAACCATGCTACTCTTGCTGGCATTTACTCAAACAGCTTGGTTTAAAAGTATCGCAAAAGATCAGCTTGAGAGGCTTGTAAGCGAACAATTAAATGCAAGCGTGAGTATTGGTGAAATTGAAGGTAATTTCTTTAATAAATTGAGTGTGCATCAGCTTGCACTTACTGGTGATGCCGATTCAACAGAGATGGCTTCTCTTGAGGCCTTGAGGATTCGCTACAGCTTATTTAAACTGCTAAGAAATAAAATTCAGCTTGATTCTATTGTGCTAACCGGTTTGGATGTTGAGTTGATGCAATTGGAGGATAGTACCTGGAACATTGCTCATGTTTTACCTACACGTAAGGAAAAGAAGGATACGGTAAAGGCAAGTTTTCCTTTTGCCATTAACGCTGATAATATCATTATTCGAAACATGCAACTGAAGGCTCAGTCATATATTAATATCCTTCCAAATGCGATTAATGATATTAACCTGGAAACAAGTTTCTATTACGATTCAACCCTGATAAAAACACAATTGAAAGCATTTAGTTTAGTAGCTTCAGAGCCTGATATACGAATTGATCAATTAAGTGCCATTTTCCAAAAACAAAAAAAGGAAATGCAGTTGGATAGTTTGGTCTTGCAAACACGATACTCTAGCATTGGAGCAAATGCTTCCTATGAGGGCTTGAGTGAAAATAGGCTTGACTTAGAAAGTAATCCTTTGAGTAATGAGGAATTAAAGATTTTTATTCCGAGCATTCGCTTGCTGTGCGCGCCAGTTATTGAAACGGATTTTTACAGTTCCAATGATAGTAGTTTTGTTGATTTTAACCTAGGTATTGATGGTGAACAGATTCATTTAAAGGCTCAGTTCTTAAGTCTGAGCAAGGTGCTGAATAAGGAAAAAGTTAAAGTGCCTTATGTGGCAGACGTGAAGTTTGTAAACGTGCATCCCGAAAAGTGGTGGGAAATGCCCAATACAAAAAGCACCATTAATGGTGTTGTATCCATCGCAGGGAATGATTTATTTAATTACAAGGATGGGGCCAAGCTTTTTACTAATTTGTCAAATTCATCTTACCAGGATTTTAAGTTTGATAGTCTGCTAATTAATGCCGATCAGAAAGGGGATAGAATTAAATCTCAATTGAAGTTGCGGTCTCGTTTAGGTTCTGCCCGTGGTTCAATTGTTATAAATAGTTTGTTTGATAATCCTGAATATGAAACCGCATTGGATATTGAAAATATTCTTCTCTCTGAAATTATACCGAGCATTGATAGTTCCGGGATTAGAGGATATGTACGATTACGAGGAAGAGGTTTCTCACTTAAGGATATAAATGCATCGTCATCGATTGACTTGAAACGCAGTGTTATTTATAATGTGCCAATTGATTCGGCCAATATTGAACTAAGTTTGCTTGCTAGTGAATTAGGCGTTTCACTTGGTCATCTTTTTTTACCGGGTGCCAAGGTTGATGTGTCGGGTAATTATGGCCTGAAGAATCGTGGAATTGATATGAAAGCGATCATTGAAAGTGATTCATTACAATTTTTAGATGAATTTAAACTACCGGAATTTGATTTTCACTCCGTAACAACTACGGCAAAAGCATCAGGAAATGTTGATTCACTTGTGGTTAATGGCGAGGTGTTGGTGCAAAGTTTTAAAGGGTTTTCAATTGAAAGTAACAGAGTTGGGGCGGATTATACTTTTAATCTATTGAACGGACAATTTTCAAGTAGTGCCAATGTATTAGCGGAGAAGTTTGTGTCTGGAGGGGTGCTCGTGGATACTGTTGAAGCCAATTTAAACTACCAAGATTCGCGATTGAAAAGTGAATTGAATTTGATGACGGATAGTGTAAACGTGTTTATGAGAAGTGCCTTGGCCATAGGTGATACCATCAGTGTAAACATTCCGGAAATGGAGGTGCTTGCACCTTTCCTTCATTATTACATTGCCGACTCAATAAATGCAATTCATTACAGCGATCATAAAATTGAGGTAGATAATTTGTTGTTTAAGAGTAAACTTAATGATCAATTTCTGCTGAAAGCAGATGGTCAGATAAATAATATTGGGGCACAGGATTTCTCATTAAGTATTAAAAACCTTGACTTACAAAGAATCAATCGTTTTAATATTATACCTGAAGCTATTCATGGTTTCTTAAGTACTAACCTGATGTTGAGTGGCCAACCTTCATCACCCAATTTAGTAATGGATTTTCAACTAACACCAGGTAGTTACGGAGAGTGGCAAACGCCTGCTTTTGAAGGGATTGTGATGTTTAAAGAGCAAAAACTAAATACGCAATTATTAGTGCCTGCTTTGGGCAATGATTTTGAATTAAATTATTCATCGCCACTCGTTTTTGTACTCGATAGTAGTGGATTAGATTTTCAAGCACCGGAAACATTTAATGCACAACTGCGAATTGATTCAGTTGATATTACCCAACCGCTTGAAAAGGAACAGATAAATGTTTCGGCAGGAGGAAGTGTGTGGGCTGATTTGGAGGTGAGTGGTAAGTTTTCAGAGCCACAATTTTATGGTAACCTCGGGCTGCGTGATGGTCTATATCTTGATGAAAAGTATGGCTTTGATTTCTCCAATGCTAACATGAGTCTCAGCTTTGATGGAAATGCCATGAACATTGATACATTCATTGTTAAACGAGAAGATGGGTATCTGTCGGTGAGTGGTGAAGCTGCATTCGACTCCAGTATGATTACTGGCAGAATTGTAAGTTCAACCCTTAAGGCGGATGCTGATAAGTTCTTTTTAGCACGGCACAAAGATTATGAAATTCAGATTGATGCTAATACTTTTATTCAAAGTGTAAATAAGAAACAGGAGTTTGGAGGGAAGATAAAAGTGCTACGGTCTGATTTCTATTTGCCTGCTTTTATTGTTGATGACGAAGAAACAGATTACGAGGATATCCCACTGCTTGTTCAGGCTACAATGGTAAAAGATAGTATTGATGAAAATGTTATTAACCTTTCACCAAAAAAGAAGAAAAGCAAACAATCGAACTTCATGAAATCACTTACAGGACGATTAAGTCTTGAAATACCAAGAAATACTTGGTTGAAAAGTGAGGAGATGAAGATAGAAATATGGGGTGATTTAGAAATAGAGAAAAGTAGTACGTATTTTGAGTTGTTTGGCGAAGTAGGAATTAACCGAGGCCACTATATATTGTATGGAAAGAAATTAAATATACAGGACGGAAAGATAAATTTTCAAGGGGGCGAGACTATAGATCCAATATTAGATTTTAAGGCAATTTACACATACCGCGGGGCCGATAAACAAAAGCGTGATTTGGAGCTTTTAGTTACAGAGCGCTTGTCTGAACCTAAAATTAATTTCACCTTGGATGGCATTGCATTGCCCGAGGCCGATGCAGTTTCAATATTGCTGTTTGGCAAAACAATGGATGAGATGAGTTATGCCGGGCAAAATGGTATTGTTGGATCGATGGGTACAAATATGGTGGCTCAGATGGTGACATCGCAACTAAGCAAAACAATTGGTACACGATTTCAATTGGATATGATTGAGGTGAATGCTACTGAAAACTGGCAGAGCGCTGCATTTGTAGTGGGTAAATACATTACAAATGATTTATTTGTAATTTATCAACGAGGCTTTGGTGAAACCGAAGGTGATGAAATAACACCGGAAACGGTTACCTTAGAATATGAATTAAACCGAATTTTATTCTTCCGATTACAAAGTGGGAGTTCCAAAGATTCAGGTTTTGATGTAATTTTGAAGTTTGAATCGAAAAAAGATTGAAGCAATGATGAATGTAAAAGAGTTAAAATCGAAACATAAGGCTATTTGTACAACATTAGCTGGCAAGAAAGTAAAAGATGCTTTGGATCTGATTCAATCGTTGGCTAAAGAAACACACAACGGAGATATAATTGATGCGCATTATAATCTTGAATTCACTTATAAAAATATTTTACGTTACACAGTAGAGGGCATCTCCGACCCTGAACGCCAAAAAATATATAACCACCTTGTTAAAGATGTTTATCAGTTGTCTGATAAAATATTCACGCACCTACTTGATAAGTATTCGAGTGATATGGTAAGTGAGTTGCAACGAGAGTTTAAGGATGTTGAATTAAGTAGTTTGCTAAACGAGTTTAGTGAATTGTGGGGAAGTATTGAACTCCAGAAAGTGCTTGACGCAAATGCTGAGAATAACAGTGAACTGCAAGAGTGGGGATACAAAATGTTTCAATTCCTTTGGAGCAGTGAGTCCAAGGTTAGCATAGAGATTGATTCGCTGCACAGCTATTTCAAGAATGAAAGTTACCCTTGGCATACGAAATCTTTGATGGTTGCTGCAATCAACTTGTCTCTAATGCACCGTTTCTCGCCTGAATACCTTCGCTTATTAATGGATTTGATGGTTAGTAAGGATGACCAGATAAGTGCCAGAGCCATTACAAGTTTGTTAATTGCATTTTCGAAGTACGACGACCGCTTGCCTTTATATCCTGATTTGTATACGCGTTTTTTCATGTTGATTGAAGAGTATGAAATGGAAACCTTGGTGCAGAGTATAGTCATTCAATTAATTCGTACCCAGGAAACTGAAAAGATTTCACAAAAACTACATGATGAAATTTTGCCTGAGGTTGTGAAAATGCAGCCAAAACTGAAAGAGAAGCTGGATCTTGAGAACATGTTGAGTGAAAATATGATGGATGATAAAAATCCAGAGTGGGATGAGCTTTTTAAAGATTCGCCTAATCTGATTTCAAAAATGGAAGAGCTGACTGAATGGCAGATGGAAGGAGCCGATGTGTTTTTATCTACCTTTCAGCACCTAAAGCATTTTTCATTTTTTAATAATATCTCCAATTGGTTATTGCCGTTTTATTCTAAACATCCCGAGATACAAAAGGCAATCGAAAATGAGGATGACGTGTTTAAGAACGGTTCATTATTAGATGGCTTGGGCGATTCTCGTTTTTTATGTAATTCCGATAAATACTCTTTAATCTTGAGTATTCCACATATGCCTGGTATGCAGAAGGACTTGATGGGACAAATGTTTTCGGCCGAACTGGAACAAATGGCTGAAATAGCAAAAGATGAAGAAGCTTTAAAAGCAAATCAAGGAAAATTGGTTGCTTCTAATCAGTTTATTCAAGATTTGTATCGTTTGCTTAAGGTGCATCCTCAAAGGCATCAGTTGGAAGATGTGTTTAGTGAGCGGATGGATATCCATAATAAGTGGTTTTTTAAACAGTTGCTTGGGGATATTAATTCTCTGAGAGAGATAGGTGAATACTATTTTAAGAAGGAATATTATGACGATGCTATCGATATCTTTCAATTGTTACTGTCAAAAGATAGCAATAGTGAGGCTATCAGTCAAAAGCTTGCTTTCTGTTACCAGAAGTTGAAGCAATACGACAAGGCGCTTAATATGTATTTAAAGGCGGACTTGTTAGGTGATGAAAGTGTTTGGAATAAAAAGAAAGTAGCGCTCTGTTATCGTAATCTGAAACAACCAGAAAAAGCATTGCAATATTATAAGGAGGCCGAAAATATCGACCCAGAGAATTTGCAAACACAAGCGTCGATTGGACATTGTTATCTTGAGCTGGAAAATTTTGAGGAAGCCTTGAAGTATTATTTCAAGGTGGAATACCTTGCGCTGGGTAATAGTAAGGTAGGGCGACCAATAGCGTGGTGTTCATTTGTGTTGGGTAAGTTTGATCAGGCTGAGAAGTATTATCACAAGTTATTGGTAGCTGAAAAAAATAAACATGATTTGATTAACCTGGGGCATACCTTGTGGTGTAAGAAGCTGAGAAAGGATGCTTTGGCAAATTATCAAAAAAGCATAAAGTTACCCGATCATTCCTTTTCTGAATTTTTGGATACTTTCAGTGAAGATTTACCTTATTTAAAGAAGCATGGTATAGATGCGCAGGATATACCATTGATGTTGGATCAGATCAGGTATTCACTAGAAGATTAGTATGGCGAAAAAGAAGATTAGTTACGAGTTATATAGCTACGGTATTTATAGCCGTTGGGAACGCGAATCGAAACAACTGCCAAAGTTGGTGGAGATAACAACACAGATTACGATAAAACCCGATATTGAATTTGGTTATGTAATTAAAATTAAGGGCGCAAAGGGGAAGAAACTTGTATATGAAATTGATCACCCTCTGTTTAAGGATAAACATGGCAATATCGAAGCTCCGTTCGTTGGCGAAGTGTATGTTAATTCAAATGATTATGAATTTTTTCTGGGAGATACGGTATGGGAACCGTACGAAGATAAGGCAGGAGAATGGAAATTATCTACCTGGATGGATGATGAACTAATAGCTTACAAGCAGTTGATCTTGCGTTTGTAGTATTAGTTCATTAATACCATTATCAGAAACATTATAAATCCCAATAAAGCAGCAACAAGTACAACCTCAATAATGGAATAGATAAATATCTTCCTTTTTAGCTTTAGGGTTAAATCACTTTCTTTTTTCACAGGTTTTCTCTCTTTCATGGTCAGTATTAGCCTACAAACTTAAGGGGCAAATTTTGAAAAAACAGGTCAATTAACAGTAATTAACATGCGATTGACATTTTTTAACCTCTTAATGATCATGTAGTCACAAAAAAGCCCCGCATTTGCGAGGCTTTAAATATAATAAGTTAACGAATATTAAACGTTGAAGCGGAAATGCATAATGTCGCCATCTGCTACAACATATTCCTTTCCTTCCACATTCATCTTCCCAGCTTCCTTGCAGGCAAGTTCAGAACCTAAAGATACAAAGTCGTTATACTTTATTACTTCAGCTCTAATGAAGCCTTTTTCAAAGTCGGTATGAATAACACCTGCAGCTTGCGGAGCAACGTATCCTTTTAAAAATGTCCAGGCACGCACTTCTTTTTCACCAGCCGTAAAATACGTTTGTAACTGTAAAAGTTTGTAGGCAGAACGAATAAGTTTAGCAACACCTGATTCTGTCAATCCTAAATCTTCCAAAAACTCCTGACGTTCTTCGAAGGTTTCGAGTTCAGCAATTTCAGATTCGGTTTTTGCTGCGATCATTAAAATTTCAGCATTCTCATCTTTAACCGCATCTTTCAAAGATTCAACATGCGCATTGCCTGAAGTAACCGAATCTTCATCTACGTTACAAACATACATTACGGGTTTGTTTGTTAGCAGATATAAATCATTACTTACTTTTTCTTCTTGCTCATTTAGTTCAACCGTACGAGCTGATTTGCCATTTTCAAGCGCATCTTTATAGCGTTTCAAAACTTCTACAAGTTTCTTTGCATCTAAATCTTTCGAAGTTCTTGATGCTTTCTCTGTCTTCTGAAGTCTGGCCTCAACTGTCTCCAAGTCTTTAAACTGAAGTTCCATGTCGATTATTTCCTTATCTCTAACCGGATCAACAGAGCCGTCAACATGGGTTACGTTATCGTCGTCGAAACAACGCAGTACGTGTATGATAGCATCGGTTTCACGAATATTAGCCAAAAACTTATTGCCTAATCCTTCACCCTTGCTTGCTCCTTTAACTAAACCAGCAATATCAACAATTTCCACTGTTGTAGGTACCACTCGTTGAGGTTGTACCAATTCTTCCAACTTAACCAATCGATCATCTGGTACGGTAATTACACCTACATTAGGTTCGATTGTACAAAAAGGAAAATTAGCCGATTGCGCCTTAGCATTCGACAAACAATTAAATAGCGTTGATTTTCCAACATTTGGTAAACCAACAATTCCACACTGTAAGGCCATATATTTTTCTAATTATTTTACTTGCCAAAAATTCAGGCACAAAAGTAATCCATTTTTCAACAGTCTGAAAACTTGTTAATGCTTATTAACTTATGGGCATGAAAAAAGGGAGCCATTAAGCTCCCTTTTGAATATATAATTTTAAAATTACTAGCTGCTGAATTCGTCAAAAGTACCGGTTTGTAAAAACTCAACACTTTTTTCAATTTCCTTATACATGATTTTATCTTCATTAATAAAATCAACAAACTCGCGATATTGAGATAGGAAGTTCTCCAAGTAAGGCGATGTTTTAGCTGGCTTGCGGAACTCCATAGCTTGAGCAGCATTAAATAACTCAATGGCCAAAACGCGTTCGACATTATCAGAAATTTTCAAGGCTTTGGTTGCAGCATTACCTCCCATACTTACATGGTCTTCCTGTTCGTTTGAAGATGGAATACTATCAACTGACGATGGTGTTGCCATTTGTTTATTCAAACTTACGATTGAAGCAGCTGAGTATTGTGGAATCATGAAACCACTATTCAAACCTGGATTGGCTACCAAGAATTCAGGTAGGCCTCTTTCACCTGAAATTAGACGATAGGTTCTTCTTTCGGAGATGCTACCAATTTCACTCATGGCTATTGATAAGAAATCCATGGCTAAAGCTAAAGGCTCACCGTGGAAGTTACCGCCTGATACAATCATGTCGTCATCAGGAAAAACCATTGGATTATCGGTAACAGAGTTGATCTCTGTTAATACAACACCAGCCACATAGTTAATGGCATCTTTAATAGCACCATGTACCTGAGGTACGCAACGGAACGAATAAGGATCTTGAACGTGTTTCTTTTCACGGGTGATTATTTCACTACCTTCTAAAATGGCTTTAACATTTCTAGCTGTTTCAATCTGTCCTTTGTGAGGGCGAACTGTATGCAATTGTGGGAAGAATGGTTCAATACGTCCATCAAATGCATCTAATGACGTAGCGGCAATAATATCAGCATACTTCGATAAACGGAATGCTTTTAGTAGTGTGTATACACCATGTGAACTCATGAACTGTGTACCATTCAATAAGGCCAGGCCTTCTTTGGCTTCAAGTTTGATTGGTTCCCAACCATTTTCTTTTAACATGTCAGAAGCAAGCATTTTTTCGCCCTTGTAATGAACCTCACCATGTCCTAATAATGGTAGGAAAAGGTGTGCTAAAGGTGCTAAATCACCTGATGCTCCCAATGATCCTTGTTCAAATACAATTGGGTAAACACCATTGTTAAAGAAATCGCACAGGCGCTGAACGGTTTTAAGCTGTACGCCAGAATTCCCCAAGCTTAATGCATGTATTTTTAACATCAACATTAGCTTTACCACATCACGAGGAACTTCGCGTCCGATACCACAAGCATGGCTCATTACCAGATTTTCCTGTAGTTTGCTCAAATCATCTTTCGAGATAGAAATGTTATGCAGTGCACCAAATCCAGTATTGATCCCATAAACAGGACCATCTTCTTTGGCCACTTTATCATCAAGGTATTTTTTACACTTTAAAATTAAAGCAGTTGCTTCTTCCGAAATGGCTAATTGATAGTTTTCGTTTAATATGGTTTCGATTATTTCGAACGAAAGCGGATTTGGTGATATATGATATATTTTTTCCATGCTGTTTTTGTAATAAGATAAATGAATGAAATTAATTATTCAACTCAGGTTGTTGAATGCCACACGTATTTGATCCCAGCTTCTGGAATCAACAAGGTGAAGTCAAAAACATCATGGACAACGAATGTCGCCACCAAATGAGATAAAAAGATGATGTCTGTTTTTTAATATTCTGCCCATAAAAAAGCGGGTAAAGTAAATAATACCTTACCCGCAAAAATATGTATTTTCTAGATTAGATGCTGATGACTTTAATCAATTCGTCGATTGAAACTTTTGTTTGCTCACCAGTCTCCATGTTTTTCAAGGTAAAATTCCCGGCTTGTCGCTCATCTTCACCGGATAAAACGACATATGGAATTTCTTTACGGTTAGCATAATTCATTTGCTTTTTCATTTTCACTGAATCAGGGAAAAGCTCTGCGTTGATGCCTGCCTTGCGAAGTAGAGTAAGTGCTCTAAGAGCATAAAGCTCATCCTCACCACCAAAATTTACAAATAAAGCTCTGGTTTTAGCACCGTCTTCTTTTGGATATAAATCCAGTTGATTCATCACATCGTAGATACGATCAGCTCCAAAGGAAATACCTACACCCGATACATCTTTTAAACCGAATATGCTAGTTAAATCATCGTAACGTCCACCACCAGTAATACTTCCTATTTCAACATCTTTGGCTTTAACTTCAAAAATAGCGCCTGTATAATAATTAAGGCCTCGCGCTAAAGTTAAATCCAATTCAACTTCCAACCCAAGGTTTAAGGCATCAAGATAAGTAAGTACTGTTTCTAATTCATCAACTCCTTTTAGGCCAATTTCCGATTGAGCAAGTACTTCGCGCAACTTAACAATCTTTTCAGAATTAGTTCCACTTAGCATGATGATTGGCTGAATGGTATCAATGGCTTCTTGCGATAAGCCTTTAGATGCCAATTCTTCGTTTACCTTATCTAAACCAATCTTATCCAATTTGTCGATGGCTACTGTAATATCAACAATCTGATCAGCTGCGCCAATTATCTCCGCTATTCCCGAAAGCACCTTTCGGTTATTCAGCTTCAAAACAACATTGATGTTTAAAAGACGATAAACTTCATCAACGATTTGTATTAATTCAACTTCGTTTAAAAGCGAATTACTACCAACCACATCTACATCGCACTGAAAAAATTCGCGATAACGCCCTTTCTGAGGACGGTCAGCGCGCCAAACTGGTTGTATCTGATAACGTTTGAATGGGAATGTTATGTCGTTTTGGTGTTGCACAACAAAACGTGCAAATGGAACTGTCAGGTCGTAACGAAGGCCTTTTTCACTCACTTGAGTGATTAATTTGTTGGAGGCTTTTTCGGCTAATAAACCAGTATCTGCCTTTTTTAAGTAATCGCCCGAATTAAGTATTTTGAAAAGTAACTTATCACCTTCTTCACCATATTTACCAAGCAAGGTTGATAGATTCTCCATTGCAGGCGTTTCAATAGGGAGGTAGCCATACTTTTGGAATACCGACTTTACGGTGTCAAAAATGTAATTGCGCTTAACCATTTCTACAGGAGAAAAATCTCTGGTTCCTTTTGGAATGCTTGGTTTTTGAGCCATCTGTAATATTTTGTTTTGCTTTTTTATAAAATCGATTCTACTAAATCGGCGCAAAGATACTAAAGCTTATTCAACCCTAAAAACAAGAGCCTGAATTCCTTTAAGTATTATTTGTTCGATATAAAATAATGCGAAATTATAATATGGTTTCTTTTATTAGTTGCTTAAGATATTTGTTAGCATCCATCTTATCTTCTTCCCTCGGTGCCCAGCTTGCAAATTGTTTATCATCATCCGAATTGTATGGTCCATCTTTTACTTCGTAGATGACAGTATCTGCTTCAAGTGCCATTATGGTGTGGTAAACTCCTGGTTGTATTTCAATGCCATAGGTATGAGTAGTACGATCAAGAATAAGGTGTTGATCGATTTTTCCATTATTATCAAAGAGAATAACTAAAAGCTTTCCGGAAATAAGAATGAAAGCTTCTCTTTTATCCGGGTTCTCATGCTTGTGT
Source organism: Carboxylicivirga fragile (assembly GCF_050589805.1). Classification (NCBI taxonomy): domain Bacteria; kingdom Pseudomonadati; phylum Bacteroidota; class Bacteroidia; order Marinilabiliales; family Marinilabiliaceae; genus Carboxylicivirga; species Carboxylicivirga fragile. Next base: position 27,510 of record NZ_JBNGOY010000060.1, read on the forward strand.
GGATGCACATAACTTTCGGGCTGCAGAACGTTTAACATCCGATGCAATGGATCGCTTGCTTCGTTATGAAAGTTATAGTTTTGCCTTTTCCGCTGAGCTGTTTTCGATTTTTCGATAATTGGCCTGATCAGTTCGTCATTAATAATCATACGTTAGTCATCGTTAAAATTCTTACATGATAAAAATACGACTCTTCATCAAAAGATTTCAGTGTTTAAACGACAATTAATAAACATTTTATACATTCGTCGTATATCTACCCAACGACCTAAATCACCTAATTGATGAATAATGACCATGAGAAAGAAATTATTAATCGTTGATGATTCTATCGCCATACAAGAGCTGTTAAGCGAGTTGCTCACAAAGAATGATGAGAGCTACGAAGTTTTAACAGCTGATGATGGTATAGAGGGCTGTAAATTAGCCATCAAGCATCGCCCTGATCTTATTTTAATGGATTGGGAGATGCCTAAGATGAATGGTATACAGGCTATTACGAATCTAAAGCGAAATGATTTTACAAAGGATATTCCGGTAATTATTATTTCAGCATCGTCGAGTACAAGTAAAATAAAGGTGGCACTTAACGCAGGTGCAATCGATTATATAAATAAGCCAATTGAAGAAACGGAGTTAATGGCGCGTGTAAACGCAGCATTGACTTTATCAGCGACCATTAAAAACTTAACAGAACAACGTAATCAATTAATTCGCACGAATCATAAGAACGATTCAATATTGCGCTCAATTTTGCCTGAGCCAATACTGAATCAAATCAAAGATTATGGTTCGATTCCACCAAAGCAATATCAAAACTGTGTGGTAATATTTGTTGATATGGTCGATTTTACTTCAAAATCAGATCAAATGTCGCCTGGTACATTGCTACGCGAGTTACACGAAACATTTAATGAATTTGATAAGGTAATCGACGACCATCATTGCACACGTATAAAAACCATTGGTGATGCCTACATGGCTGTGTGTGGCATGTTTCGACATCCTAAAAATGTGGCAAGAGAAGCTGTTTCGGCGGCGGTAAAGCTCCGCCAAGCTATTGTAGAAAGAAATAAAACAAATCACATTCAGTGGGAGCTGAAGGTTGGATTATATGCAGGTGACGTAATTTGCAGTTCGGTAAGTACCACAAACTTATCATTTGATATTTTTGGTGATACTGTTAATATGGCGTCGCGCTTACAGGACATGTGCGAACCTATGCAGATTAATATTTCAAAGCGAATTAAAGAAGAGGTAGAAGATCAATATCATATCATTGATCGTACTCCGCGAACTGTAAAAGGAAAAGGGGTTGTGCCAATGTTTTACCTACATCATCCGATTAAACCAAATGATAGTAAAAAAGAAAAGGAGAACTCCGTAAATAGAATTCCCCTTTTTGCTGTTAACTAATAGTATGCTATTTAATTAGTTTTTTGTACTTAATTCGATGAGGTGTATCGTCACCTAATCGGCGTTTCTTATTTTCTTCATAATCCGAATACGATCCTTCGAATGAGTAAATTTTAGAGTCACCTTCAAACGCAAGTATGTGGGTGGCAATTCTATCTAAAAACCATCTATCATGCGAAATTACAACTGCGCAGCCCGCAAATGATTCCAGTCCTTCTTCAAGGGCACGAAGCGTATTCACATCAATATCATTGGTTGGCTCATCAAGTAATAAAACATTACCTTCTTCTTTTAAGGCCATGGCCAAATGAAGTCGATTACGTTCTCCACCCGATAGTATTTCACACTTTTTTTGTTGATCGTTTCCTGCAAAGTTAAAACGAGAAAGGTAGGCACGTGCATTTAATTCTTTGCCACCCATCTTAATGGTTTCTTCTCCCTGAGAGATGATTTCATAAACGGTTTTACCTTCTTCGATATCGTCGTGCGATTGATCAACGTAGGCTACTTTAACTGTTTCGCCCACTTCGAAATTACCAGAATTGGCCTTTTCCAACCCCATGATTAAACGAAACAGTGTGGTTTTACCAGCGCCATTGGGTCCAATTACACCAACAATACCATTGCGTGGTAGGGTAAAGTTTAAATCTTCGAATAATAAACGATCTTCGTAACCCTTAGCTACATCATTGGCCAAAATAACTTTCTCACCAAGGCGAGGACCATTAGGAATGAATATCTCTAATTTTTCTTCTTTCTCTTTAACTCCTTCTTTTAGTAAATTATCATAGGCGCTAAGTCTTGCTTTGCTTTTGGCTTGGCGTGCTTTAGGCGACATGCGTACCCATTCCAATTCACGTTCTAATGTTTTACGGCGTTTCGACTCCTGTTTCTCTTCACTGGCCAGTCGTTTTGTTTTTTGATCGAGCCACGATGAATAATTACCTTGCCATGGAATACCTTCTCCACGATCAAGTTCAAGAATCCAACCTGCTACATTATCAAGGAAGTAACGGTCGTGAGTAATACCAATCACTGTTCCCTTATATTGTTGAAGGTGTTGTTCTAGCCATTGTACCGATTCCGCATCCAAGTGGTTGGTAGGCTCATCTAATAAAAGAATGTCAGGCTCTTGCAATAATAAACGACAAAGTGCAACCCTGCGTTTTTCCCCACCTGAAAGTACTTTTATCGATTGGTCATCAGGAGGACAGCGCAATGCATCCATCGCTCTGTTGAGCTTAGTATCAAGATTCCAGGCGTCGTATTGATCTATCTTTTCTTGAAGTTTTGCCTGTTCATCCATTAGAGCCTGCATTTTATCAGGATCTTCCAGTACTTCAGGATCAGCAAAACGCTCGTTTACTTGCTCATAGGCTTTAAGTACGTCTACTACCTCTTGAACACCTTCTTCTACAACCTGGCGTACCGTTTTATTTTCATCTAGTTGAGGTTCTTGCTCAAGGTAACCAACAGAATAACCAGGTGAAAACACAACATCGCCTTGGTAGTTTTTTTCAACTCCAGCAATAATTTTAAGTAAAGTTGATTTACCCGATCCGTTTAAACCAATGATGCCAATTTTGGCCCCATAAAAGAATGAGAGGTAAATATTATTTAGTACTTTTTTCTGAGGTGGGAAGGTTTTGCTAACACCCACCATACTAAATATGATTTTCTTGTCGTCTGACATGTTTTAAATATATTATAAATTTAATTTGAACTCATTCGTTTTAAATCCTTTGGCAGCAGGCCATCAGGATTTTTCTTGCTAACCATGTGATAATCGAAATAATAAAAACGAGAATCGGCAGCCCCAATTAATATTTTATAGCAGCGAGCCTTATATTTGGTTCCCTGCGGACCTACTTTGTGCACAAAAACTACATTTTCATCTTTGCGCTCGATGGCAGCTGTTACTTCTTCCTGAGTAACAATTTTTATATCGTACGGATATATGTTTTGAACTTTACTTTGCGTGTTAATGGTTTTTGCCAAATCTTCTTTTGTAAGAAGTAGTGTTTTGTTTTTCAGGCTCTTTGTGTTTTTGTTGTAGTATTTAAACACATTGGCTTTAATTAATTCGGGCTGATCAATCATTAATTTAACATGATCTTGAATAAAGCGAACAAAGGCATCCATTTTATAGGCATAACTATCATCTTCAACTCTTAAGTATGACAGAGGAATAGAGCACAGATCAGGAAGATCCTTTACCTTTTTTTCTGATTCACCCATAAGAAGGCTTAGGAAATTATAACGTGCTTTGGTTTTGTCAGCATCAAAAGTAACAACCGTAGAAACCAAAAATGAATAGGACGGATCGTTTTGTTTATCTTCAAATTCTGAGTCTGAGATAAAATCATATTCGGTCAATGTCCATACATTTTTCATGACCTCTTTTATTTTGAAATTAAAATCACTCATAGGATTTGAATCCATTACAACGAGTGTTTTAGTTTTCAGAAAAGCATCGTATTCAGCTTTGGTAGGAAGATGATCTTTAGCTTGCGACGCGCCAATAGCAGCAAGTAATACCAATACTAAGGAAATCTTTCTTTTCATATCGTTTCTTTTTTAAGTAAAGTCGAATAATCAAGCTTGAAAAGTAGCTTAATTGTTAAGCTCCACAAAGTTATTTAAAAAATAGTTTTGTCGGCTATCTATATCTGAACAATTATAGAATAATAAGATATAGAATTTGTTCTTTTTCGTTGCAACTTTTTATTGGAATGATGGTATAAGTTGCTAGCTTTAAAACATGGTTTTGTGCAATTAATTGTATGCACATGCCCAAAAGCGGTTTTTTTTTGATATATTTAAAAGACACATTAGCATAGGTACCCATGATTAAGATTTTAAATAAAATACTATCATTACTTAATTACGAAAAGGATGATAATACAGAAATTGAGCAGCAGACTCCACGTTTAATTAGTAATCTGATTATTTTTATTTTATTCTTAGTTGTTTTTGTAGAAGGTATTTATACCCTTCTTCAGGAGGAGACTTTCTATGCAGCTCCTTTGTTGGTGTTTAGTCTGATTTTTGCGTTTCATTTTTTATTTCTGGGGCGTAAAATGCAGTCAATGGCTGTGCGTAACTCGTTTGTGGTATTTGCCACTTTGGCTTTTGTGTATTTTATTGTGTTTGGAGGAAGTACAGGTTTAAATATTATATGGACTATCTTTTTCCCACCTTTCGTATTTTCATTATTGGGTAAAAAGCGAGGAGCAAGTTTTGCATTTGTTTTCTGGGGAGTAATTTTATTGTGTCTGTTTATTTTGGTGGATGTTATACCAATGGCACAGCCCTACACGATGATGAATCGGATTCTTTTTTCATTGTTTTATTTCTTGTTCTTTATTGTTTCTTATGCCGTACATCATACTTTTTCAGAAATTATTCTCAGTAAGGAACGAAGTGTTTTGGAGTCTCAAAACTTTAATAAAACCCAGGAAGAGTTAATTTCGAAACTTTCGCACCAGATCAGGACCCCACTTAGTAATATTACTGGTATTGTTGATATTCTTGAAAAGACCAATCTTTCGGATGATCAGCGCGATTATATTAATACAATACACGCGTCGTCGAATAATTTGGTGAACGTCGTTAATAGCATGGTAGCAGCTACTACCACTAGTTTTAGTCAGATACCACAAGAAGAAATTAGCTTTAATTTATATTCCACTATTAATAACACCATTAAGTTATTTCAGGACGAGCATGACAAGAAAAAGTTTAGTTTATCCTTATCGGCTGATATTCCCAATAGTGTTATTGGCAATAGTATTAAAATTAAGCAGATATTCTTGAACCTGCTGAATAGTGTACTGAAGTATAACAAGTCGGAAAGCAAACAAGTTACCATTGAGGTTACTCGTAAGGAAGCAGTTTCTGATCGGATCGTTTTGAAGTTTAGAATTGTAAGTAATACAGTGGTACCATTACCTAAGGAGGAATTGCAAGAAGAGGCCATTTATTCCAAGGATATTATTCGATTAAATGCATCTAAGTATATTAACTTGCTCGATCTAGGTATAACGCAGAAGATAATTGAGATGGATGGTAATACCTTAGAGATATTCCCGGGATCGATTAATACTGCTCTGGAGTTTTCGGCATCCTTTAAGGTAAATACAAAAAGTCAATCGATTGAAGCCATCCAAGAAAATACACGCCAGACGAGTAGTTTTTTTAAGCCAAAGATTGATATAGCTAATGCTAATATTTTGTTGGTAGAAGATAATTTTAGTAATCAACAGATTATTATTCTTTACATCAAAAATGAGGTTCAGAAAATTGAAGTAGCATTTAATGGAAAAGAGGCTTTGGATAAATTTGGTAAGGTAAAGTATGACCTAATACTAATGGATGTTCAGATGCCAATTATGGATGGTTTTAAGGCTACTCAGAAAATTAGAGAAATCGAAAAAAGCACTGGAACACACACGCCAATAATTGCCGTAACAGCCAATGCTTTCCCTGAAGATAAAGAAAAGTGTTTGTCCGTAGGAATGGATGATTACATTAGCAAGCCATTCCAACCAGAGGATTTAATTAAGAAAATTAAACAGCACCTCAGTTCATAGGTAAAGCTATAGGTTTACTACCTTTATGGCTTCTTTAAAGTCGTTTAGGATAACGGGCTTTTTAAGAAATGCCTTTGCACCATAATAATCGCAGGTTTGAACAGTATCGTCAGTGGTGTCGCCTGATACAACCACTACAGGTACACCTAACCATTCTTCCTCTAAGTCTTCTAATATAGAGAAGCCATCTTTCTTCGGCATGTGAATGTCAAGAAGTACTAAGTCAGGTTGCTCTTTTACAATCTTATTCCAACCATCCAGCCCGTCTTCAGCTTCCACAATGGATACATCATATTTACTTAATAAGGTTTTTAATATTAGCCTGCTATCAGGAGCATCATCAATAATTAGGATCTTTTTCATTCTTCTGTAATTTGAGTGTGTGAAATATGACATTAATTTAGTATGATTAATTGTATATGTCAATTTGAAACATTGTTTTTACTCGTAATAACGGTTGATTTTCATCAATATGTGTTTGATGAACATAAAAAACGCATTGTGGTTTTATTTGTTTTTTAATCACTAGTGACCGACTAATTTTTTAAAATGAGGGTACTCCCTAAAGGTTTCCCCTCAAAGTTGTAAATTGATTTTGCGAAACATTTTACAACA
>NZ_JBNGOY010000061.1:0-32730 GCF_050589805.1 Carboxylicivirga fragile
TACACTCATTAATAATTATGAAAAACAAAGAGGCTAACCATAAATGATTAACCTCTAAATTTTATTTAAAATCTTGTTACTTCTGAAATTGCCTATGTAAGCTAAGGTCTTTTTAGCCATATGTTATGCTTAACCATTTCTTTTTGGTTAAGCATTATTCATTTATTAAATGGATTGTATGAACGGCAACAACACCTGCCGTTTCAGTACGCAAACGACTTGAGCCTAGAGAAACAGGTTTACAACCAGCAGCAATAGCTGACTCAACTTCTTGCTCTGAAAAATCACCTTCCGGCCCAATTAGCAGGGTTAAATCTTCCTGTGGTGAATAAGCCTTTTTTAGGCTTGGTTTTTCTGAGTTGTAGCAATGGGCAATGAAAGCCTTGCTAGTATCTATTTGTTTAATAAAAGTATCAAATCGGGTAAGTTCATTAACTAAAGGAGCAAAGGCTTTAAGCGATTGTTTCATGGCTGCAATAGCAATTCGTTTGATACGATCTATTCGTATTTTTTTTCGCTCTGAATGATGGCATAACAAAGGAGTTATTTCGCTAATGCCGAGTTCGGTGGCCTTTTCAACCAGCCATTCATACCGATCCATGTTTTTGGTAGGCGCTACTGCTAGATGAATAGAAACATTTGGTAGCCCGTGTTTAGCAGTTTCGATATGTTCAATCTCACATCTTTTATGGTGAGCGGTTTTAATTTTACCTGTGAAATAATGGCCTTTACCATCAGCAATGGTTATGATATCATCCACCTTGTGACGTAAAACATTAATACAGTGCTTACTCTCTGATTCGCATAAAATACCTTGGCCAGTAAAATTGGGGTCGAAAAAAAGTTCCATAAATATCAATTGTGGCGACAAAGATACGAATAAGCTAAAAAAGCCTGGTTACTTATTTATAATTGGAGAATTTTTTTTGAAGCACTTACCGTATTTGGCAATTCAACTACGAATGTTGCTCCTTCACCAAACTGTGAGTTAACGTTTATTTTACCGTTCAGCAATTTAACAAGGCTTTGGGTTATAGATAAACCCAGGCCTGTTCCACCATGTTTTTTTATTGAAGATTCATCGACTTGTCGAAAGCGGTCAAATATAATCTTTAAATTCTCATCAGAAATACCAGGGCCTGTGTCTTTTACGCTGATTTTAAGTTTAGTGTTTTCAATAACCTCATAACTAATGGCAACGTACCCACTATCAGTAAATTTTATTGCATTAGATATTAGGTTGAGCATTATTTGATATAGCCTTAGTTTATCTGAAGTAATTAAAAACTTATCATCCATGTTTGAAACAATAAGTCTTAACTCGATGTTCTTTTTTTGTGATTCGATTAGCTGTTTACCAATTGCTTGTAATTCTTGAAGTAATTGGTGAAAATTGAAGGAGTTATGCTGTATCTTTAGTTGACCCGACTCAATTTTACTTATATCGATAATGTCATTGATTAGTGTAAGTAGGTTTTCGCCACTGTTTTTTATGAATTGAAGGTATTCGATTCTTTCTGATTCAGTGTGTATTTGCTCGGTTAACAAATCGGTAAATCCCAAGATCGCATTCATCGGGGTTCTTATTTCATGCGACATGTTTGCTAAAAATGATGATTTTAAACGGTCACTTTCTTCCGCTTTTTCCTTAGCTAATGTAAGTTGATACTCAAACTTTTTTTGAGCATCGATATTCATAATAATACCGGTCAAACGAACAGGATTATTCTGGTATCGTTCAGTGATTTTACCATGAATGGAAAACCATGATGCTTCTCCATTTTTCTTTATACATCTTAATTCACATTTTATTGTATCCGTTTTTTGACTTTTGTGTTCGTCATATGCTTCTTTTAATTGAATGATGTCGTCGGGCCAAATGAAGTTTTTCCAATTAACAATATCGATGTTAATTTCCTTTTTCGAATCATATCCAAGTAAGAGAGCAAACTGGTCATTTAAGAAGACATTGCCAGTATGAAAATCCACATCCCACAGGCCTTCATTGGCACCATCCATAGCCAACTCTAATCGCTCCTCGCTTGAAACCAAGCTAAGTTCTACCTTTTTACGCTTAATAATGTCAGAAATTAATATCAGAATGATGATAAGAAGAACTATAAGAACAGTAAGAACAATGATTAGCTCATTTTTAAATTCACGAATAAAGTCTACTGGTTCGTTAATTAAATTGTATTCATTAATGGAATCAGGGATGCTGAAATTGTATTTTTCCAGTTGATTATAGTCAAGAATTATCTTTTGAGCAGGGCTTGTGAAAAGTGGTGGGTTCTCACCATTTAAAAAGTTAGACATGAGATTAGCTGCATGCTTACCTTGATCTTTGGCTTGAATAATTTGACCACCAACAATACAATCGTGCAGTAAAAAATCCCAATTACTATATATTGGAATGTTTATGCCATCAAAAAAATAATGACTTTCATGAATCATCTCATTGGGAATTCCATCTCGGTTTGTGTAGAGGCTTAGCAAGTAAATTGCCTTATTTTCTTTATCCAGTTTGTTGAGTTGTTCCTTCAGTTTTGTCGGATTATCAGTATTTAAATAGGAGATTTTCAGATGATTTGCTGTTTTTAAAATTGCCTGATTAAATTGATTTGTAAAAATCTGACCTGAAAGTGTATTGTCCGAGATAACATAAATCTCATCAAGAGAGGGTTGCAGTTTCTGCATTAACTGCAATGTGCCGCTTACATCTATTTTCTCCAAAACGACAGCAAGTTTCGAATCAATTTGTTCGAGATCATATTCCTCTACATTATTAACACCGCAAATTACCGCAGGAACATTGCCCCAAATCTCGTTACCATGTTTGAGATAAAAATCGAAGGCTCTATTATCACTACATATTATTCCATCAATAGGATGCTTGCTGTATTTAAGCGCATATTTAGTTTTCAGTGCGTCAAAGTAAGTATCAGAATTAAACCGTTTTGAATCCATAAATTCAGAAAAAATTCGAATGGATTCGTCAGTTTCAAAATGTTTAATTATGCTTGAGTTGATATCATTTGACCATTGATAACCGAAGTGATAGGAGTTTAAAATGACTATTTCCTTCAGTTTCTGGCTATACCCAAGCGAAGAAAAGCTAAGGAAGAGCAGAATTTGAAAGAAACAAAGGTGTTTTTTATATTCTGACATTTTAGGCGTTAGCAATGGTTAATGGCATTAGTTAATGAATGCTAAATATAAGTAAAACAATTCTTTTACTTGTAGTATATATAACTAATTCTTAAGAAGAATTTGTAAATTATTTTGAAAAAACAGAATTAACGGCAAAGGTTTGTATCTTTAATGGCGTCCTATAGGATGAAGATGATAATGCAGAGTGAAAAATTATTAATAAAGCAAATTCAGTCGGGCGATAATATCGCCTTTCGTCGAATGGTCGAATTGCATCACCTTCGGGTAATTCACATTTGCTTGTCGTTTGTTCATAGCCCACAGGATGCTGAAGATATTTCTCAAGAGGTATTTATTGAAGTTTATAAATCCATTAATACTTACCGTTTTGATGCAAGTTTATCAACTTGGTTGTACCGCTTAGCAGTCAATAAATCTTTAGATTTTCTCCGTCAGAAAAAGAGAAAGAAAAGAGGTTTTGGACTTGTTAATTCGGTGGATAGAAACGAACTTGAATCCATTAACTATGGGAATGATGATGTTGGGATTGAAGAAAAGGAGCGAATATTGCTTTTGCGATCTGCCATTGAGAAATTACCGGAACGGCAACGTGTGGCTATTACCTTATCAAAGATTGATGAATTAGGGCAGAAAGAGGTGGCTGAGCTTATGCAAACAACGGTTGCCTCGGTGGAAGCCCTGCTTATTAGGGCTAAGAAGAAGTTACATCAACTTTTGATAAAGCATAAGCAAGAAATTTTTTAATTGAGCGAAGGATTGTTTGGAGATAGACGTCTAATGAAATGAAAGACAATGAAGAAAGAGGATTTAAATATGGATAAGATTGACGATATAATAAATTTGGATAGGGGGCATAGCAAATATGAACCTTCATCTGATTATGTAGATAGTCTTATGGATAAGATCGAAACCATTGATCTTGATCGATCAAGATCGTTTAGTTTGCTTTTTATAAGTGCAGCTGCGGTTGCAATTTTGTTTCTTCTAACTAATGTGTCGGTTATACTTTTTAATAGTAATTCGTCTATTTCAACTGAAATTATGGATGAATGGGCGGGTTTATACCAACAAGATGCTGGTGAAAGCTGGTACAATAGTGATGATTTAGATATGTTAGCTACAGTAACCACAATAAATGAGGACAATGAATAAGAATTGTAAATTGTGTTGGATTATTCTAGGGCTTTTCTTTGCTGCGAATGTGGTATTGCTCTCTTTGTGGTGGATGAGTTCTCAAAAGAAGACTGATCGATCGAGGGGAAGAGGGAAAATGGAGATGAAACGTTTAAGACAGCATCTCGAAAGTAATATTGGAATTGACTCTGTGCAGTTTGATGTGTTTAATAAATTGCGTCATGTTCATTTTGAACAATTAAATCATACAAAATTAAAAATCGACAGTATTGAAAGGCTCTTGCGTTTAGAGACTTTTACCGATAATAGCGATTCTTTAAAGGTTTATGGTCTCATTGACGAGATTGCCGTTTATCAAAAAGAGGTGGAAATGCAAAATTACATCCACTATCGAAAATTAAGGTCTGTCTGCAAAAGCGAAGAGCAACGGAAGCGATTGGATAGTAACTTTAAAAATCTAATTGATAAAAAACACGGGCGACACCGTAATAGATACCGATCTGGTCGATCTAAATAAGTAATATGTAATTGAAAATAAGCTAAAAAGCAAGCGTGCACCTTGTTTTAATGTGATAGTTATGTCAAATTTTATTAAAATATTTCATGTTTAACATGATTAAAATAATGAGTTATGAGAAAGAGAAATTTAATTGCAGGATTGGTTGTGCTAATGATAGCAAGTGGATTAAGTATTAATGCTCAGCAGCAACGCATGAGACAGAATAAAAAAATGTCTTACCAAAAAACTTCTGCGCAAAGTTCGTGTTTGAGTGACTTGTCGGCTGAGCAGCAGGAACAGATGGAAGCTTTAAGAATTAAACATCTGAAAACAAATCAATCAAATTTAAATATGTTGAACGAGTTGCAAGCTCGAAAGGTAACGCTGCAAAGTGCCGATGAAGTTGATAGGAAGGAATTGAATAAATGCATCGAGAATATTAGTGGCATTAAGGTAGATATGCAGAAGCGTCGTATTCGTCATATGCAGGAAGTGAAAATGGTATTGGATGATGCCCAACTATTAGCTTTTGAAAACAAGCATAGGATGAACAATGGTAAAGGACGTGGAAACAGAAATTTCTGTGATGGTCAGGGTTCATCATCAAAAGGATATGCGAAAGGACATGGTCGTCGTGGTAATGGCCAAGGAAGAAGCGGACATAGAGGTAATGGCCAAGGAAAAGGGTATGAAAAGGCTGGTTTTACAGATGATCAAATAACTATAATGCAAACTTCACGTTTGGAATTGATGAAGAAGGAGCAACCATTGTTGAATGAATTAAATGAGTTGAGAGCAGCTTTAAAAACACAAACTTCTGGCCGTGATATTGATTATAAGAAAGTAGATAAGCTAATTGATGAGCAAGCTGATTTGCAATTGAAAATGGCAATGCTAAAGATGGATCATCAGCTTGAAATACGTCAGCAATTAAGCGATGAACAACGATTAATGTGGGATATGCGTCGAATAAAAGGAAAAGGACATAGAAGATATATGTCTGCTTTGTAAGAGACACTAAAATGTAGTTTGCTAATGCGGATGAAAATGGGTAGTTTGAGAGTTATTTCAGGCTACCCATTTTTATTTTAAATAAAAGTGAATAATGCGATGGTATTAGTTTTGATAAGCGTCTAAGAGATAATAAGTTTAAAAGTATTAGTGTACGATATCGGAACAGGTGTATCATTATCGTACATGTTAGTGTGAGAAGATTTTCATTAATACATTGAAAGCTAAATTAGTGTACGTAATTGTACGCTTTTTGATAAAAGAGCTTAACCTAAATCGAATTTATCTTGAAAATTGAAATTAAGGACTTGAGTCAAGTCTATAAAAATGACTTTCGCGCACTGAGTCATGTGGATTTGGAAATTAATTCCGGAATGTTTGGTTTGCTTGGTCCCAATGGAGCTGGTAAATCAACTTTAATGCGCATTCTCGTAACGCTTTTGAATCCAACTCATGGTGATGTATTTGTAAATGGTATGAAACTTTCAGATAATCGAGCTGAGGTTCGTTCATATTTGGGCTATTTACCTCAGGATTTTCGGTTCTTTTCTAAACTAAAAACATGGGAGTTTCTTGATTATGCAGCTTCCTTAGCAGGTATCCGAAATAAGAAACAACGACTAGAGCAAGTGGATGATTTGTTGGAGCAGGTTGGTTTATTTGATTTTAGAAATCGCTTTGCTAATAAACTTTCCGGTGGTATGAAACGGCGATTAGGTATTGCTCAAGCTCTTATTGGTGATCCTAAAATAGTAGTAGTTGATGAGCCAACTACAGGATTGGATCCGGAAGAACGCATCCGATTTAGAAATATACTTTCCAATCTGAGTCAGCGTGAGGTTATTATTGTATTGTCAACTCATATTGTTGGTGACATTTCGTCAACGTGTAGTCAAATGGCTTTATTAAACGGAGGAGAGGTACATTTCAAAGGTTCGCCAGAGCAATTTATTAAACAAACCGACGGTCATGTTTTTAAGACAAATGTGACCTATGAAGAAATGAAATTGATTAGTGAAGCTTACCCAATTATTACCTCCGTTCCTGAAGCAGGAGGTTACGAGGTAGAGTTTGTGGCTAATGAACTTAACGGGTGGAAAGCCGATACGATAACTCCGTCGTTAGAGCATGCCTATGTTTATTTTATGGAGTACATCGCCAACCAAAAACAAGTTTCCAATGATATCCTTATTTAATGTAAAAACGGTTGCTCGGTTTGAATCAAAAACTCTTCTGAGAAGTTGGTTTTTTAGAATATTCGCAGGGATTGGCTTACTTTTCCTTCTGTTTTTCAATATGTTTGGCGTTACCGATTTAGGTGATGGTGGTTGGCCTGGGCGTTTGTTGCCGTCGGGTGTACCATATATGAATATTTGGATGTTAAATATAGCTCAGGCTATTATAGCTGTATTTCTGTCAGCCGATTTTTTAGGACGAGATAAAAAGCTTGATACCACGGAGGCGTTTTATGTGCGTAGTATGTCGAATACTGATTACGTTATTGGAAAGACCATAGGTATACTAAAGGTTTTTGTAGGTTTAAATTTAATGGTGGTATTTCTTGGTTTGTTATTTATGCTTATAGCCAATGAAGTTTCGATACCATGGCTTTCATTTCTGATTTATCCACTGTTAATGTCCTTACCAACGTTGGTTTTTATTTTGGGTTTATCATTTTTTACAATGACACTTATTCGAAATCAGGCCATTACTTTTGTTGTGCTGCTTGGGTTTCTAGCACTGTCACTTTTTTATTTACAGAATAAATGGTACGCTTTAAGCGATATTCTTGGTTTTTGGACTCCATTTATGCGATCCGATTTTACTGGTTTTGGTAATGAACTTGCGCTTATATATCAGCGATTTGCATACCTTTTATTGGGAGTAGGATTTATTCTGGCTACCATTTGGCGTTTACCAAGGTTGGAGCAGGCAAAAGGCCAAAAGCCTATACTCGGATTGTTCTTGATTATGTTCTTTGTTGGTGGAGCTTCTTTGTTATTTATGAAAGCAAAGATGGATCAGGATAACTTAACCTTACGAAGTGAAATGCGAACCTTAAATACGAATCTCAAGGAATCATCATACCTAATAGAAGCTTATGCAATAAAATTTAAACATGAGAAGGATCAAATAAGTGTAGATGCTGAACTTGGTATACATGCATTAGCAGATAACGCTAACGAACTGGTATTGGCACTTAATCCGGGTTTGAAAATTAGGCAAGCCAATGTTAATGGAACCCGTGTTTCGTATAAACGAGATAAACATTTGGCCTACTTTGATTTAAAAGGGGTTAACGCTTCACGTTTTAATTTATCTTTAAATTATGAAGGTGAAATTATTGATGCAGCCTTATTTCCAGAGATAGCGGATGAAGTTTTATTGGATGAAAACAGAATTGATCCACTTCTTGCCAATAAGCAAGGTAGTTTTGTTACCGACAAATATGTGCTTTTAACGCGCGAAGCAAACTGGTATCCGGTTGTAGCATCAAAATTATATTGGACATCTTATCCATTTACAACAATGGATATAGAAGTGAGCACAGCTAATGATTTGGAAGTTATATCTCAGGGGAGTAGAGATGTAAATGAGAATGTATTTCGATACATAAGCAATGAACCATTGAATGCACATAGTATTGTTATCGGAGAATTTGAACGATTAACAACTAACATTGACAGCATAGAGTTCAATTTATATTATCATCCATCACACGACTATTTTAAGGAGCACTTTTCTGAATTGTCTGATACTGCCTCTGTTGTTATCAAAAGCGTAAAGGATGATTTTGAAAGAAAACTGGGGCTGAAATACCCATTTCAACGATTCTCGATTGTTGAGGCGCCCATTAATATGTACAGTTATTTACGTAATTGGACGCTGGCAACAGAAAATATAATGCCTGAAATGGTGCTGTTTCCTGAAAACGGTGGCGGTGATTGGCAAAATGATTTATCACGTATTACAAGAAGAACCAAAAGACGTAAAGAAGATCAGAATGAGGCTGTTTCTGACAAAGAATTACAGACCGATGTAATAAAGAATTTTCTTGGGGATAACTTTATTCAACCACGCAGTTTCTTTTGGGGGCGTCAGCGCGAAGGTGAGCGAAGTGTTGAAAATTGGGGGCGTTATCAAATCTTTCCATCTTATTTTAGTTATTCCAATTCAATTGTTGAAGAGAATTATCCACTGCTAACGATTGCACTGGAAAATTATTACCATCAGCGATTAAGTGAAACTCGACGCCGTGGTATAGGTGGATTATCAGCAAACGATGAGGTAATTCTTAAGCTTCGTGATAAAAGTTTGGTTGAGCTAATTGATGAAGAGGATGTTAACATGCTTGGGAACGTTTTTGCATCTAAGGGAAGTCAATTGTTTTCGGGCTTAAAGATTAATACCAACCAGAGTAATTTCAATGTTGAACTAGATACTCTTCTGACTAGAAGTCGATTTTCTAATATTGCCTTGGATAATTTCTCAACATCTCTTTCTGAAATCTCCAATCTTGATTTCGAAAAGGTTTACAATAATTGGTTGAACGAACAATATAAACCAGCCTTTTTATTTGGAGAAGTCAGTGTATGGGAAGTGAAAGATGGAAATAGAGTACGGTTCTTTATGAAAGTACCCGTAAGCAATAGTGGTGATGCCGATGGCATTATAGCGTTTACTGTGCGCGAAGGACAGCAACGAAGAGGCGGTAGGGGGCGTTTCCGATCTCGTAACGACATGGAAGATGATGCGAATGAACAGAGTTTTCAAATTAAAAAAGGCGAAACCGCTGAAATAGGTTTCCTCTTGGATGATGAACCAAGGGAGTTAAAGGTGAATACTTTTTTAGCTAGAAATATTCCATCGACCCAACAGCTGAGTACTGGAGATATTATTAAGGATAAACGTAAAGTTGATTTCTACGAAGGAAAACGTTTGTCAACCAAGACGATAAAATACAAAGAACCTTACGAAATAATTGTTGATAATGAGGATGAAGGATGTGAGATAATTAACACTGGTGAAAGCAAAACCATTAAAGATTGGTGGTTGAGTCGACAAAATGAAGATGATGAAAACGATACCTATGGCATGATTCGATTCTGGAGTCCACCTGTGAAATGGAAACCTGTTGCAGGCGAGTCGTTTTTTGGCGAATACTTGAAATCGGCCTATTACAAAAGAAAGGGATCGGGTACAGGAAGCATTACGTGGACTGCCGATATTACTGAAACAGGTAATTATGAAGTGTACGCCTATGTGCCAGATTTTAACTTTGGATGGGGGCGTGGTCGCGATCGGAAAAGTGTGGATAAAGATTATGAATTTACGGTACACCACGATGATGGCGATGAAGCGATTACAGTAACCATTAATAAGGAAAATAACCAATGGGTTTATCTTGGCGATTTTTATTTCTCTGAAGGAAAAGCCAAAGTACAATTATCAGACATGACCAATGTTGAATACGTTATTGGAGATGCTGTTAAGTGGGTTAAAAAATAGATAATATATAATGACAAAGGCGAAATCGAATTCGGTATCTCCTTACTCATCAACAAAAAAATGCATAATTATATGAGATATTTATTACTCGGAAGTTTCTTGCTCCTCTTTTTAGCAGGGCCTTCAAATTCTTTATTTTCGCAACGCTTAATGACTCTGGAACAATCGGTAGAAGAGGCTTTAAAACAAAGTCCTGACATCGTTCGGGCGCGTTTGAATCAAGAGCGTTATCATGAGTTGTTAATTGCTCAAAAAGCCTCATTGAAATCCAGATTTAAACTGGATTTGAGCCCATTTTCATACCAAAATCAACGTTCATATCAGGATTATGCTCAGGAATGGTATAATACTCAGAAATTGCAAAGTTTTGGAAATTTCAACGTTAGTCAACCTATTATTTGGACCGATGGTACTTTAACTTTAAATAATCGTTTTGGTTGGGAGGATAATAAAAGTTCAACAACCGATAATCCTTTTACAGGTTTTAGTAATAGTTTAGATTTGAGGTTGGATCAACCTATTTTTACATACAATCGTCGTAAATTAGAATATAAGGAGATTGAGTTTAATTTCGAGAACTCTCAGTTAAACTATTCTCTCCAGGCTCTTAATGTTGAGAAGCAGATTACTCAGTACTTCTATCAGATTTATCAAAAACAGATGGAACTGATTACTTCACGAGAAGAGTGGAATAATCGCAAGAAAAGTTACGAGATTATCAAAAATAAAGTGGATGCTGGTTTAACGGCCAAGGAAGAAATGTTACAGGCTGAGTTGGATATGATGTCAAGTCAGTCGACTGTTCAGAATAACGAGACTGAATTGGAAAACATTAAAGATAATTTCAAACAAATGCTTGGTTTACCCTTTACAGAAGAGTTAATGGTAATTGCCGAGGTTTCTGTTTTACCTATTGATATTGATTTGGGCATGGCGGTTAATTTTGCCATTGCTAACCGAATGGAAATACGTCAACGAGAAATTGATATTGAAACCGGGCAGTTTGAATTAATAAGAACCAATGCAACAAATGAGTTTAAAGGTAATGTTAGTGTTGCGGTGGGCTTATTTGGTAACGACAAAAATTTAAACAACATATATGATGCACATAACAGGAACGATAACCAGGATGTGCGTGTAAGTTTTGAAGTGCCACTTTGGGACTGGGGAGAGAAAAAGGCAAGGATGCGTGCCGCTGAAGCTTCTTTACAAACCAGTGAGTATAATTTAGAGGATGAGAAAAAGAGTATTCGATTGGGAATCCGTCAAATTGAGCGTAACCTTCGGAATATGCTAATTCAAATTCAGATTGCGCGTAAAAATGAAGAGAATGCGCAGTTGACCTACGAGATTAATCTTGAAAAGTATCGCAATGGGGATTTAACCAGTATGGATCTTAACTTGGTTCAGAATCAGTTAACGCAAAAAAAGAATGCTTTGACTAATTCTTTAATCAACTATAAACTGGAGTTGCTTAATATGAAGCTTCAAACGCTTTACGATTTTGAAAATCAGCGCAGTATTATGCCTGATGTAAATGCTTACGAAACAAAATAAACCAATTATGCCTAAATATCAATCAATGAATACGATAAAATCAATTTTAGCTGGCTTATTACTTACAATCGTAGTAGTGTCATGTAACAACGAAGCTAGTAGTTTTGAAACCGACGTTGCAGTTAATGTTTCAGTACTGGAAATTAAAAATAAACCAATAGAGCAGACTTTAATTACCACGGGTTCAATAAAACCTGCCATGGAAGTTAATCTAAAATCAGAAATGATTGGCTCATATCGCTTGTTAATAAATCCTTCTACGGGTCAGAAATATAAGATGGGTGATCGTGTATCTAAAGGGCAAGTGATTATTCAGTTGGAAGATAAAGAATACGAGAACAATACCAACCTTGAGGGAGCAGAGCTTGATTTAGAAATTTCGGAAATGGAATATAAAAAACAACAGGCTTTGTACGAAAAGGGTGGTGTAACTCTACGTGAATTGGTGAATTCGGAAAAGACAATGTTAACGGCTCAACAAACGCATGAGAACGCCCAATTGAGTTTAGATAAAATGGCTATTGAAGCGCCGTTTTCAGGTGTAATTACTGATTTGCCTTATTTCTCGCCTGGTATGCGAATTGAGTCGGGTAAAGATTTGCTTAGCATGATGGAATACAATGTGATGGTAATGGATTTAAGTATGCCTGAAAATTTAATGGGACAGGTTAGAATGTCGCAACCAGTAAACATTATGAATTATGCTTTGCCCGATGATACCATAAAAGGGACTATTTCAGAACTATCTCCTGCAATTGATATGGAAGCACGTACTTTCAAAGGACGTATAAATGTTGATAATCGCGAGGGCTTATTAAAGCCTGGAATGTTTGTTAAAGCTGAAATTGTTGTTGATCATCGCGATAGTGCCTTAGTGATTCCAAAGGATGTTATTCTAACTGAAGGTAATCGCAAGTTGGTTTTTGTGGCTAAGAAAGAAACTGCTGAGAAACGCTATATACGAACTGGTATCGAGAGTTTAACCGAGGTTGAGGTGCTTGGTACTGATTTAAAAGAGAATGATCGCTTGATTATTAAAGGCTTCGAAACATTGAAGAATCGATCTAAGGTTAAAGTAGTTAAATAAAGTACTCATCACTAAAATATATTCATGAGATCCATTTCACGATTCTCTGTAAATTATCCTGTAACTGTAGCCATGATTGTGTTGGGTATAGTATTGTTGGGTATTATTTCTTTATCTCGTTTGGGAACAGATTTATTTCCAGATTTGCAAAATCCGCGTATTTATGTGGAATTGAAAGCGGGTGAGCGTTCGCCCGAAGAGATAGAAAAACGTTTTGTTGAGCAAATTGAGGCTTTATCTGTTCGTCAAAGTGGTGTGCTAAACGTATCATCGGTTAGTCGAGTTGGTACTGGAGTTGTTACTGTCGAATATGATTGGGGCAAAGATATTGATGAGGCTTTTCTCGATTTACAAAAAGCATTAACAGCTATTTCTCAGGATTCGGATGTAGAAGAATTAAATATTTCCCGATTCGATCCTAACGCGGCGCCGGTTATAAAAGCTGCATTCAGTCATGCCGAAACGGAAGACATGAATGAGTTGCGAAAAATAGCGGAGAATTACATTCGTAATGAACTTATTCGTGTTGAAGGCATAGCCGATGTTCGTATTTCAGGCGAACTTACGGCTGAAGTTATGGTAGTGCTTGATCCGGGATTATTGGAAGTAAATGGCCTAAGCATAAATTCGGTTTTAAACACCATCAACAGTTTTAATCAAAACGTATCGGGTGGTTCCATTGAAGAGATGGGGCAGCGTTATATTATTAAAGGACTAAGTGCACTTGGGAATCTGGACGATATTAGACAATTGGTTGTAAAAGTTCCGCAAAGTAGCTCAGTTCAAAATTCAACGAATGAAACGGAAGCGATAACAGCTCAGGCGGCCATCTTATTGCAAGATATTGCAGAGGTAAGCTTGCGCAACAGCGAGCCGGAAACCATTGTTCGATTGAATGGCAAACGATGTTTAGGTATAGCCATTTACAAGGAGACTCGTTTTAATACGGTTGCCGCTGTTGAAAAGTTAGAAGAAGCATTCGTTGCCATACAACAACGTTTACCCGGTTATGAATTAACTGTAATAAATAACCAGGGAAGTTTTATTCAAAGTGCTATTGGCGAGGTTGAAGAAAGTGCCTTGATCGGAATTATTTTTGCTGTATTTGTATTGTTTCTTTTCCTACGTCGTTTTGGTGTAACCTTAATTGTAAGTATAGCTATTCCAATATCCATTATTGCCACTTTTAACTTGATGTATTTTAATGGTTTGACATTAAATATTATGACCTTGGGAGGTTTAGCCCTGGGAGCTGGTATGTTGGTGGATAATGCCATTGTGGTAGTGGAGAATATTTATAGGAAGGTTGAATTAGGTATACCAGTTAAACAAGCTGCAATTGAAGGAACCTCAGAGGTTGGAGGCGCTTTAACGGCATCTACCTTAACTACAATTGTTGTGTTTTTGCCAATTGTTTATTTACATGGTGCTTCGGGTGAGTTGTTTAAAGATCAGGCATGGACCGTTGCTTTTTCATTATTATCATCCTTGTTAGTTGCTTTATTGGTAATACCAGTTTTAAGTAGTTTCATATTTAAGAAATCAAAAACTACAGCAAAGCCAAGAGTTAAGCCAGCTGAAATAGGATATGAAAAGTATGGGAACTTCTTATCAAAGTTTCTGGATCGTAAGTATTATGTGATTATTGGAGCAATGGTTCTTGTTGCTTTAACAGGTATGTTAGTGCCACAAATGGGTAGCGAGTTTATGCCTGAGTCAGAGTCGAATGAAATAACGATTGAAACGATCTTTCCTGCAGGAACTGCTTTATCTCGAACCGATGCTTCATTATCTCAAATGGAACAATTAGTGCTTGGTTCGTTTGAAGATAAGCTAAAATGGATTTATGCACATGCAGGACCGGAGTCTGGTGTTGAATCATCGTCATCCACAGAGCAAGGTGAAAATACGGGTTATTTAAAACTGATTTTGAATGATGGTGAGCATATCGCCTTCGCGGATTTGGTAGCGCATCTCAATAAATTATTTGATGGCATACCAGGTTTGGAATTAAGGTTCGTTCAAGATCAATCGGCATTACAAACATTACTGGGTACAGA
Source organism: Carboxylicivirga fragile (assembly GCF_050589805.1). Taxonomy (NCBI): domain Bacteria; kingdom Pseudomonadati; phylum Bacteroidota; class Bacteroidia; order Marinilabiliales; family Marinilabiliaceae; genus Carboxylicivirga; species Carboxylicivirga fragile. The sequence continues at coordinate 15,029 of NZ_JBNGOY010000061.1, forward strand.
TGAAGCACCGTTGTTAATTGAAGTGGCAGATGAGCAAATTGAAAATCTAGAGGAAAGTGCATCCATGATTAGTAATTTAATTCGGGAGGACGAGCAGATTTACAATATTAAGAGTTCGTTTGAGGACGGTGCGCCTGAGGTCAATGTTGTTATTGATCGTGTCCGTGCTGGTATCTTTAATCTGGATGTGTCAACCATAATGGCCAATCTAAAGGATTATCTATCGGCTAAAGATGGTGGAAGAATGGAAATGAAAGGTGATTTGACCAATATTAAGTTGGAAACACCCGATGTGCGCCTTGAGCAATTAAAAGATTTGAAAATATCAACTGGAGATAAGGAGGTCCTCCTATCAGAGGTTGCAACTATAACGATTGGGCAAGCGCCACGAGAGCTAATCCGAAACAATCAGAAACGAGTAGCTCAGATATCAGCCATGGTAACGGATGAGCAACCCTTTGATCATTTAATAGCTGACCTTACGCAGGATATAAACCAATTGGATTTACCCGCTTCAACCAATGTTTCTATTTTAGGTGAAGAGCAAAAACGTAAGGATGCCTTTGGTAGTTTGCAGTTTGCTTTAATTCTATCCATTATTTTGGTGTATATGGTTATGGCTTCTCAATTTGAATCTTTGGTGCATCCATTTACCATTTTACTCACTATTCCCTTGGCTGGAGTTGGTGCAGTTTGGGCATTCTTTATACTCGGTAATACCTTTAATATTATGGCTTATATCGGTATTGTGATGCTGGGAGGAATCGCGGTGAATGATTCCATCATTTTGGTGGATGCCATCAACCAATATAAAAAGGCAGGTTTGGATTTGAAGGAGGCGATTATTGCTGCGGCTCAACAGCGTATTCGACCGATAATGATGACTAGTTTAACCACTATTTTAGCTTTATTACCATTAACTTTTGGTTTTGGTGATAGTGCTGCTTTACGCTCGCCAATGGCCATAGCCGTAATTGGTGGTTTGCTCACATCAACCATGCTTACATTGCTGGTTATTCCTTGTGTGTATTACGTTTTCGATAATTTGTTTTATCCAGCGAAACGCACAAATTCTAATAGCTAGATCAAGATCATCCAAAGAAAAGAATCAATGAAAGAAATAATAAATAGGAAGGTTTTGGTTAGTATGTTTTTCCTGGCATTTACAATGCTGGGGGTGATTTCATACAAGCAATTATCCTTTGAGTTGGTGCCTAACACTGAATATCCATTGCTTTTTGTGCGAGTAAGTGCATCATCGCAATTGGATCCTATTCATATGGAACAGGAAGGTGCCATCCCGATTGAAAGTGTAATTAGTACCTTGGAAGGCATCGAAAAAATTGAGACACGTGTTAATCCAGGTAGCGCCATGATATTTGTGTACCTCAGTCGTGATGCTGATATTAAGTACAGTTACTTGAAGTTGGTTGAGAAGATTGAGAGTTCGTCGGGTGTATTACCCGAAACAATGATGGCTCAGGTTTTCAAGGCTGATATTGACCAATTGAATAATGAATTCATGACGATTCAGGTCAGGGGCGAAGGAGGTGCTGATCGCATCCGAAATATAGTTGAGCAAGACATTAAAAGTACGCTTGAAAGCATTGATGGGGTTTCGGCTGTTGAAGTGTCTGGTGGACGCCAAAAGTCCGTTGAAATTATATTTTACCAAGATGTACTGGATAGCTATGGCTTAACGAGTGGTCAGATACGCCAAATGATTAATGGTGGTCAGAATGAGAAGATTTTTGCAGGGGAGGTGATACAAGGGCAGATGCGCTATTACGTTACTGCTGAAGCGGATTACAAACACATCGATGAAATTAAGAATATTGTAGTTAAGGCCGACGGACCTGTTCTTCTTAAAGATATTTCGGAAATAGAATTTGGGGTAAAAGAGGATGATTCTTATAGTCGTGTGAATGGCATGGAAGCAGTTTCTGTTTCTATCTCTAAAGATGCTCAGGTAAACCTAATCGATCTGTCGAAGAGTACCTTAGCCCAATTAGATGATATTAACGCGGCATACGAAGTCAAAGGGATTGAATTGGTGGTGGAGTCAAATACGGCTGAAACCATGGAGAATAACCTTGATGGTATCATTGAATTAGCCTTTGTTGGAGGAATTTTGGCATTGTTTATTCTGTGGATTTTCTTAAATAATATTCCCTTGGTTGGAATGGTAATGTTATCCATTCCCTTATCAGTTTATGGCGCATTTAACTTTTTCTATGCGGCCGACATTACTATAAATATACTAACCTTAGTCGGTTTGGCGCTTGCCATTGGTATGCTGCTCGATAACAGTGTGGTGGTGATGGAGAATATTTATCGGGTGGCATCAAAGGGGAAGTTAAGTAGCGAGGAAAGTGTTGTTAAAGGAACAAAGGAAGTCTGGCGATCGGTAGCGGCGGCAACTTTTACAACCGTTTCAGTATTTCTTCCATTTGTCTTTTCTGAGAATATTCTCTTTCGCGAGGTAGCCCGACATATCAGTGTTTCCATCGTATCTACCTTGTTGGTTTCCTTATTGGTGGCACTACTTTTAATACCGATGTTGACGCATGTTTTTCTATCGGGATTAATGAAGAACCGAATTGAAGCACTGGAAAAATTATCCTTGCATAACCGATTGGTTCAATATTATATTCTGTTACTAAAGGCAACACTTCGTAAACCGGCAGCTACCATTATATCTGTGTTATTGTTGTTTTTCGTTGTGCTAATAATCAGTATTGGCGTAAGTATCAGTACAGCACAAGAGGCTGAAACTACAGAGTTTGTAGTAAGTGTTGATATGGCTTCTGGTTCAATGCTTTCGAATACAGATCTTGTGGTGAGAGAAATAGAAAAGCGTTTGGATAATCTTGAAGAGAAAGAGGACGTAATAAGTCAAGTTTTTGAAGATAGGGCAACTGTTACAGTTAAGCTATTGGACGATTACAAAGATCTTGCTGACAGGAGTATTCCTGAAATTCGGCAGGATATAGAAGAGCGGATTGACAATGTAGAAGGTGGTGAAATAAGTGTAGCCCAAGGAGGAACAAGTTCGATGGGTGGAGGCGGAGGCTTTGGCTCTAACCCAGGTATGGGCATGTTAATGTTTATGGGATTGGGTGAGCAGGAAGAAAAAGTTGTGATCAATGGAGAAGATTACGACCAAATGCTTGCAGTGGCCAACGATGTGGAATATTATCTCGAAAATGAAATAGATAATATGCGTCGTGTAAGAATATCATCGGCCAACAGACGACCCGAAGTGCATATTGATATGGATGCCTACCTCATGGGAATGTATGACGTATCGCCTAATAATGTGGTGAATGAATTATTTACCTTTCGATCAGAAGTAGCTTCTGGTGGTCAGTTAAAGGTTGACAATGAAACCTACGATATCATCATGAAAACCATAGATGAGCCGGTACTAGAAGAGGTGTCGGCTAAGACAATGGAAGATTTGCAGAAACTTAATGTTAAGAGTAATGCTCAAAACATTATTCCATTGAAGGATTTTTCAACTATAAATTATTCCTCAGGTCGATCAGAGATTCAACGCGTCAATCAGCAAAAAGAAATTGAAGTGACCTACCAGTTTTCTGAGGAAGTTAATAGCTCGAAGACCTTATTGGAGGACGCTCGTAAGCAAGTTGATGAGTTAATTGCCAATATTCCAAAATCGTCATCAGTTTCTCTCAAGGTAATTCATGAGGAAGATATGTTTGCCGAGTTTAAATTTTTAGGCTTGGTTGGTTTATGGCTTATTTTTATGATACTAGCTTCGGTATTCGAATCGTTCAGCGCGCCAGTTGTAATGCTATTTTCGGTGCCCTTGGCAGCTATTGGTTCATTGTTGGCTTTGGTATTCACAGGTAATTCATTGATGAACCTTAATAGTTTCATTGGTTTCCTCATATTACTGGGTGTTGTTGTTAATAACGGAATTCTACTCATCGATTATTCCCGACAATTAAGGCGCGATGGTTATGGACATGCCCGATCATTGATGCAAGCCGGTATTTCGCGTATTCGCCCAATAAGTATTACTGCAATTACAACAATTATAGCCATGCTGCCTCTAGCAATGGGTAAATCAGAATATGTTGGAATACTGGGAGCTCCTTTTGCAATTACAGTGGTTGGAGGTTTGAGTTTTAGTACGCTTTTGACCTTAGTATTTATGCCAACTTTCGCCTTTGGACTTGAGAAAGCTTTGACCTGGATTCGTTCTTTGGCATGGGTTTTAAAAGTTGTCATGTATTTAAGTTGGACAGTGGGTGCATTGCTTGTTTATTTCTTTGCAGATGTGTCCTTTGCCTGGCAGCTATTATACTATGTTCTTATAATTAGTGGAGTGCCATCCATACTATATTTCGTTCTATCATCGCTTCGAATGGCCAATGAGCAATTGATTGAACAAGGTGATGATGTTTCTATTACCATTCGAAACTTGGTGAAGGTATATGATCGTGATGGTCGGTTTATGCGCGAATGGAAAGCGCGTGAGGCAAAATACAAGGAGCGATCAAAACAGGAGTCAAAATCATTACGTGATATTCTAAAGAATCTTATTTGGCAGGTACCTTTAATCGGATACATCTGTTATTTTACTTGGTGGTATGTCGAATCTGGTTTTTGGGGCTTGATTTTTACTGTCTTTAATTACTTTTTGTTTATGTCGGTGTATAATTCTATTGTGAGTTATTGGCGTAACAAAAGTACTACAGAATTAAAATGGGATAAAAAAATAAAGGTAGCCGTAAAATGGCTTTATCCTTTATTTGCTGTCATCGCATATCACCTTAGATGGGATTCGATAGCTATGCTGGTTATCATTGCTACATTCTGGTATGCTATTTTGGCTTTAGTAGTGGCAGGTAATAAACTGAAGCGCGATCGTGTCAACATCGAACGTGTAACGGGTCGAATGGCTGGATTGCGAAGAACATTCTATCGTATGGTGCGGGCTATACCTTTTATTGGTAAGGAGAAGGTACCATTTAAAGCGGTTAAAGGCGTGTCCATGGAGTTCAAAACAGGCATGATCGGATTGCTTGGGCCTAATGGTGCGGGTAAGACTACGCTTATGCGAATTATCTGCGGTATTCTCGATCAAAGTTATGGTAAGGTATATATAAATGGATATGATACTGCTGAAAAACGCGAAGAGTTGCAGGGCTTGATCGGTTATTTACCTCAGGAGTTTGGAACTTATGAGAACATGACAGCATATGAGTTTTTGGATTATCAAGCCATGGTGCGTGGGGTTACCAAAGATGAGGTACGTTATGAACGTTTAGAGTATGTGCTTAAATCGGTTCACATGTGGGAGCGCAAGGATGATAAGATTGGCGCATTCTCAGGAGGAATGAAACAACGTATTGGTATTGCCATGATATTATTGCATTTGCCTAAGATACTAGTGGTAGATGAACCAACTGCTGGTTTAGATCCTCGCGAACGTATTCGTTTCCGAAACCTACTGGTTGAGTTGAGTCGTGAACGTATCGTACTATTTTCAACGCATATTATTGAAGATATAGCAAGTTCGTGTAATCAGGTTGCTGTTATGAATAAAGGTGATTTGAGATATTGGGGTGTACCTAGTGAAATGGTGCAAATTGCAACTGATAAGGTGTGGCAGTTTGATGTGCCTGCCGAAGATTTTGATAGGGTTAATAAACAGTTTGTGATAGTACATCATATGCGAAACGGCGACAACATAAGAGTGCGTTGTTTATCAGAGCAGCAACCAATGGATGGTGCCGAAAAGGTAAATGCTGTGCTTGAAGACGCTTATATCTGGTTACTGAAGAACAAATAAAATGTTGAATAATGACGAAAAATATTTCATATAAAAGCATTTCTAACGCCACTTTTCTGAAATTCATTAAGTACAACTTAAAGGTGGTGTTTGGTAATAAGTTTATCTATTTCTTAGGTGCTTCATTAATTTTTTATTTGCTAATAACCTCCATTAGTCTTTTTGGAGCTGATACAGTAAGTGTACAAGGGGTATATTATCAATTGATGTTTCCAGCTTTCTTGTTGGTATTTTTTCCTACTACATATGGTATTCAAAACGATGAAGATGCTCGGATACTTGAAATCTTATTTGGTATTCCCAACTACCGTTATAAAATATGGTTAGTCCGATTGGTAATGGCCTTTTTTATGGTGTTTTGGTTTGTGTTTGTAATGGCAAACCTGAGTAGCGTCATATTAATCAATGTACCAGTTTGGGAAATAACCTTTCGCTTAATGATACCGGTTGTTCTATTTGGTATGTTAGGCTTTTTCTTTAGTACAGTAATAAAGAATGGTAACGGTACAGCAGTTGTAGTTGTTGTAATAGGATTAGTAGTTTGGATTTTGGTTGGGTTTTTGGAATACAGTTCCTGGAATGTATTTCTTAATCCTTTTGATTTACCTTCTAATATGAGTGAAGTCGTTTGGGCTAATGTTGTGGCTAAACACATTCGAACATGGGTGATTGTATCTGGTATTGCTGGTTTATGGGGACTTTTAAACCTCCAGAATAGAGAGAAGTTTATTAAATAATAGGGCCACATTCATAGTTCAAATGGTATAAAAATTATACAGCATAAAAAAAGCGCCGAAAGGCGCTTTATATATTTTGTTTGGTTACTCGAAGATTAACTTTCTGCAAAGTGTTTTTTACCACTTAACATATCGCGGGCCATGTCTAAAATAGTTGTATCATCTAGTTCTACTATACCACCATCAGGTCCTTGCTCAAGATGAATTCCTACACTTTTTCCTCGATCGTAGTTAGCACCGCCAAAGTAATTTCTTACTGTCTCTACGTCGAGGTGCAACTCATCGGCGATCGTCTTCATACTTCCATCAGGCAGACTATCTTTAATCTTCCTAAGTTGATTGAATGTGATTGTTGTTGTACTCATATTGATAGTTTTTAAGTAACACAATACTTTGTACTAAAAATAGAAAATTAATTTGAATATTAAAATTGAATTAATATAAAAAACAAATCTTAAACATTATTTAATGTCATTTAATTGCAAATATCACAAGTATTTGTTCTAGAAAAATCGGAGGGACTTAAGAAGTATAAAGCGTTTTGCATGCTTTTTTAAACGGCTAGTTGTATTAATTTAAAATTAGAGATGAAAAAATAAAAAATGTTTAACTTTTAAGTCGTATCTATTCACTAATTGAAATGGCACTATAAGCTTTGTTTTCAATTGTAAAGTGAAACACCGTACCACGTTCAACATTGGCCTCTATCCATATTTTTCCACCTAATGTTTCCACAATTCCTTTGGATATTGCCAAACCTAAACCAGTGCCATTTACAAATCGCTCTTCTGAATCAATTTTTGTAAATCGATTAAAAATGGTAAGCTGGTCTTCTGCCTTGATGCCAATTCCTGTGTCACTTACGTAGCATTTTATACCAAATCTGATAGGAGTGATGCCTATGTTTATTTCTCCTTCATCCGTAAATTTAATGGCGTTATTGATCAGGTTAATAAATACCTGCTTCAGATAATGGCCATCTGTTTTTATTATAAATGCTGAATTCGGGATAGTAAATTTTAACCTTAGATTTTTATGGTTCTTTATCTGATACAGATCTTTTAATTCAAGTAGTATATCTTTCAGGTCATTATCTTTAAAGTTAGTTTTAAGTTGTTTGGCTTCGATTATTGAAAAGTCAAGAATGTTTTCGATTATTTGTAATAAGTAATTGCCATTTTGAAGTATGGTTTTAATGTAGCTCCTTCTTTCTTCTTCGGTGTTATGCATTTCCATCAAGCTAATCTCTGAAAATCCAATGATGGCGTTCAAAGGAGTACGTACTTCGTGACTCATATTTGCCAAAAATTTTGATTTTAGAACATCGGCATCTTCAGCTTTTCTTTTGGCAATTTTTAATTGATCAATTTTATCTTCCAGTTCATATTGCAGTTCATTCTGCTGGTCAATGGTATTCTCAAGCCCACGTACCAGCATAGCCAAAGGTATTGCCACAACAGCTGAAATAGCAAAGGTGTTGGATGCCACGGTTATCCAGTGGAACGGAGTGTATTGGGTTATACCTAGTTCGCCAAATACCTTGTATTCTAAACCGAGTGCTATAAGTGCAATAATTAGAAATGCGATGATAAGGCTTGTAATAGCTCCCTTTATTCTTAATAAAATTGAAGCTATAATAGTAAAGCCAATCAGGTAGGTATTACCTGCTCCTGCCGGGCCAAGTATTATTAACAACCCTATGGATACAAGAAATGGGATAGCAATTAGAGAAATGGCTCTGAAGGTGTACTTGAGTTTATTATTTAAAAAGAGGAATAGTAAAAAACCATAAGCGATAGAATCAATTATACCTATAATGTATACTTCTTTAATAATGGACATATATATGCCAAAAGCACTGGCTATAAACCCAAATAAACAGATTAATAACAAAATACTGTTCAATACTTTGTTACGCCAATAAGTTATTCCCTCCTTTGGTTCAAAATCCTTCGTTTCGAACTGTTTATATACCCACTCCTTCATAAAAATGCCTTACGTTATATAATTAAAAAAGTTCCCTTCCATGGCTATAGATTTATAGAAATTATTTTCTTATTTTTATTGAGTTTAAATAAAAGAAGCGAATTAAGTACTTGACATGCAATGATTGATCAAGTCAAGTTAAACAATATTATAGTACAAATACTAAAATTATGAAGAAATCGTCACTTGTTGAGAATATAGAATACAAAGAAAATAGGCCAGCTATTAATGTTTTATTTGAGAGCGATACCTCGAAAGAAATTCGGATAGTATTTCGGAAAGGGCAGGTTATGGCCGAACATAAAACTTCGTATCCAATAAGCGTTGAAATTTTTGAAGGAGAAATTGAGTTTGGAGTTAAAGGAGAAAAACTGGTTTTGGTTAGGGGGGACTTAGTGGCGCTTGATGCGAATGTGCCTCATGATTTATTAGCAAATGCAGATAGCATTGTCCGATTAACACTTGCAAAGGGAGATTTGGTTCAGCGTGTTGTGAGTGTGGCAAAAGGTGAAAAATAATTTCAAATTTATAAGTTATGGCAACAATTAATACGTATTTAACCTTCAATGGGAATTGTGAGGAAGTTTTTGAATTTTATAAAAGTGTTTTTGGTGGTGACTATGATCACTTTGGCAGGTTTAGCGAAATGCCTTCCGAAAAACCTTTGCCCAAAGAAGAAGCTGATAAAATAATGCATGTTTCTTTACCTATTAGTAAAGAGTCGGTTTTAATGGGAAGTGATTCGTCAGAAGCTTTTGGTAAGGTAACTAGTGTTGGAGATAACTTTTCAATATCAATAAACGCAGAATCTGAGGAAGAGGCGAATATGCTTTTTAACGGACTATCTGAAGGTGGTAAGGTTAATATGCCCCTCGAAAAAACATTTTGGGGATCGTTGTTTGGCATGTTCACTGATAAATATAGTATCAACTGGATGGTGAGTTACGATTACGAACAAAAGAATCAATAGCTTATAATCAAGTGAAGTGTTGGAAATAGAATGTCGTTTTTTTACAATTTAACGATTAAGCATGTTGCTAATTTTGACATGTTACTAATTAAAATACATAAAAATGAAACGATTTTTTGAATGGGTAGAAATACCCGCAAGCAATTTTCAACGAGCAATTGATTTTTATTCAACTGTATTTGGTCTTACATTTAAAGTGATGGACTGCGGAACTGAGCAAATGGCATTTTTCCCAAATGGAGAAGGTGCCATCTCCTTTGCACCTGGTTTTACGCCATCTGATAAGGGTGTTTTAGTAAGTATAAATGTTGAGTCCGAAATTGATAAAACAATAGTGCTTATACAGAAGAACAATGGAAAGATTGTGATACCTAAAACGAAAATTGAAGCTGAAGGTAAAGGCTATTTTGCTACCTTTATCGATAGCGAAGGAAATCAATTAGGTTTATATGGGAATCCGGAATAAATGAACATTGCTTATCCATTAAATGAATTAAGCGCTTATGTCAAATATTATTGGGAATTAAGTAGCTGCAATTCCAGCCATACATGCATGAGCCATCGGGTAATTCCTGATGGCCTGCATACTATTTACTTCTATTTTTCTGCTATTCCTCAATTAAAAGGATTATCCTCTGCTATCGAAAGCAATATTTTCTTTAGTGGTCGAACTACTTCATTTTACGATCTTGATATAAAGGGGGCTATCGATTTATTTGCTGTGACTTTGCAACCTCTTGGAGCTGCAAGATTATTGGGGAAATCATTACAAGAATCGTTAAATCACATGCTCACCTTGAGTGATTTACTTGGAGAATCAACCAATAAACTTGAGGATGAAATGAATCATGCTACTGACTTTAATTCACGCATTGCTAGTGTTGAATCATTTTTAGTAGAGCGTTTATTAAAAACTGAACAACCTTATCATTTTAACTCTGTGAATGCAAGTTTAATTAGTTTGGAAACTAAAGCATCTATCGCTAATGATAAAATAGCATTAAGTCAAAGGCAACAACAACGACAGTTCAAACAGCTAATGGGTATATCAATAAAGGCATTTGAGCGAATTGTGCGTTTTCAGAAGGCCTTATATTTAAAAGAAAAAAATCCAAGTTGTGATATACAAACTCTGGTTGAAGAATGTGCCTATTTTGATCAAGCGCATATGATTCATGATTTTAAGAAGATGAGTGGATATACGCCTAATAGTTATTTTAAAACATGCGATCTGCACTCCGATTATTTTTCATGATTGAGTTTTTTGCTATTGTTGCTCGGAATAATTAGAAGAATCGTTCGAAACAATGTACTTTTGCAATCAATTAAAAGTATAACACTGTGAAGTTTTCAGATTTAAACCTTAATACAGTACTTCTTAATGCCATAGATGATCTTGGTTTTGAAGAGGCTACTCCGATTCAAGAGAAGGCATTTCCTGTGATAATGTCTGGTAAAGATATGTTAGGTATTGCACAAACCGGAACGGGTAAAACCTTTGCCTATGTCTTACCTCTGTTGCGTCAATTAAAATTTTCGAATCAACGACACCCTCGTGTTCTAGTGCTGGTTCCGACTCGTGAATTGGTAGAACAGGTGGCTGGTGAGTTTAGGAAGATGACGGAGTATATGTCAGTTCGAATTGGAGGCGTATACGGAGGAACAAATATCAATACTCAGAAGGCCATGGTTTACGAAGGTCTTGATATATTAGTTGCCACTCCGGGGCGTTTGATTGATTTAAGTTTGACAGGAGTTTTACGATTGAAGAATATTCAGAAGTTGGTGATTGATGAGGTGGATGAGATGCTTAATTTAGGATTTCGTTCTCAACTTGAGCAGATAATGGACATCTTACCTGAACGCAGACAGAACTTGATGTTTTCGGCAACTTTAACAGAAGATGTTGACCAGCTTATAAATGTGCATTTTTACCAGCCACAAAAGGTTGAAGTTGCGGTTACAGGTACACCTGTTGATAATATTTTCCAGAGTGCATACGCTGTGCCTAACTTCCATACTAAACTTAATTTCTTAAGATTTTTATTGGATGAGAATGCTGATATGAATAAGGTATTGGTGTTTGTGAAAAATAAACAGATTGCCGATTTATTACATTCTGAATTGGAAAGTTCATACCCTGAACTAGTTGGTGTTATTCATTCAAATAAGTCGCAAAACAACCGTTTTAGAATGGTTGAAGAATTTTTAAATGGTACACTTCGAATATTAATTGCTACAGATGTGATTGCCCGTGGTATGGATATTCGAAATGTAAGTCATGTTATCAATTACGACATGCCGGAAGAGCCAGAGGCGTATATTCACCGGATTGGTCGTACTGGTAGGGCAGAAGCGGAAGGTATTGCAATTGCATTTATTACAGAAGATGATCGTGGAGCCTGGAAAGCTGTACAGAATTTAATGAATAAGTCGATTAACCTGGAAGAGCTGCCTTCAACGGTTCGAGTTTCTGAAATGTTACTGGCTTCTGAAGAAGAAGTTTTACCTGGTTTGAAGTTGGTTAAGGCTCCTAAGCCTACAGTTGCTAAAGGTGCCGCTTTTCATGAGAAAAAAGATAAAAACAAGAAAAGTAACGAAGGAGGTTCGTACCGAAGAAAATTAGCTGCAAAATATAAAAAGCCAAAAACAAGAGGTCAAAAAAGAAAATAACTAGCGAATAATTTAAATCAAAAATCAGTAATATCTAATTTAAAATGAAGAAGCGAATTCTATTTCTTATTAATCCAATTTCGGGTATTGGTAAACAACGAACCGTGGAGCAATTGGTTGAAAAAGAAATTGATTCGGATAATTTGGATGTTGAGATACAATATACCGAGTATCAGGGGCATGCTCATGAGTTAGCCAGTGAGGCTGTTGGTAAATTCGATGTAGTGGTTGCTGTAGGGGGAGATGGAACGGTGAATGAGGTGGGATCGGCCTTAATCAATACTTCTGTTGCTATGGCAATTATCCCTACTGGTTCAGGAAATGGCTTGGCTCGTTACCTTGATATTCCTCTGCGTATTAATCGTGCCATACAAGTAATTAATTTGATGAATTTTAAGAAGATTGATACCCTGAGTGTTAATGGCCGTGTTTCGTTAAATGTAGCAGGCATTGGTTTTGATGCTTTTATCAGTCATCGTTTTGCAAATATTAAAGAGCGTGGACCCATTGCCTACATGAAGATGATCCCTAAGGAATTTGCGAATTATAGTTCGCTTACCTATACCATTACCATTGATGATGAAGTATATCAATTACCAGCTTTCTTGTTAAGTTTTGCTAACTCTTCACAATGGGGTAACGATGTACATATTGCTCCGCAAGCAAAGATTGATGATGGTTTAATTGATGTTTGCATCATAAAGGAATTTCCAAAGTTTGCAGCACCTGCCTTGTTAATTAGTTTACTGGATCAAAGTCTTGATCAAAGACCCTACGACGTTATTACGCAGGCGCGTAAAATAATCATAGAATGTGAGGAAAACATGCTGGGGCATTTGGATGGAGAACCGCTTGATTTAGGTAATAAGGCTGAAATAAAAATAAAACCACTATCATTAAAAGTTGTTATTCCTCCTGATAATTTTAGAAGAAATGCCTTGTTAGAGCCATTTAAACCATTGAAAGATATATTACCTCCATTGCCCAATATATCACAACTACCAAAAGGTTTGCTTGGGAACAAAAGTGAATGAGCTTACTTCATCTGAATTGCTTTATAGGTTAAATCGATAATTTCTGATATATTCACTTGTAAATTGTTAATTTATTGGCATGTTATCAAAGTTGTATTTTTCATTAGCCTTTTTAATACTCGCGAGTTTGTGTACTAATGCACAAGAGCTATTCGAAAGTCATTCATCGCGCTTGGCCGAACAGTGGGATTTAAATGATACCTTAAAAGGGCAAAATAATCTGTTTCAGGTAAGAGAATACAAACCTGTATATGTGCTTCTAGCTAATTATACATCTGATATCAATCAGATGCCATTCAGCGATAATCCGAACAATGTTGTAACTGAACCTGTACCATTAACTAATACCGAGTTAAAGTTTCAACTAAGTTTTAAAACAAAGGTGCTTGATAAGGTGATGGGGAAGAAATTAAAAGGCTCTTTCTGGATGGCATATACCCAAACATCGCGTTGGCAGTTATACAACGAAGAAATATCTCGTCCCTTTAGAGAAACCAATTACGAACCGGAATTCATGTATGTGGTGCCTACACCTTATACGATTTTTGGTATACATGGCGTTTTTGCAGGTATCGGTATTAATCATCAGAGTAATGGCCGTGGTAATCCTATTTCGCGAAGTTGGAATAGGGTAATAGTGCAAATGGGTTGGGAAACTAAAAATACCACCATATTATTAAGGCCATGGTGGCGTATACAAGAGTCGGCCGAAATAGATGATAATCCTGGTATTGAAAATTACATTGGCCGATGTGAATTATTATCTGCCTATAGTAAGGGGCGTCATAATTTGAGTATGATTGCCAGACACTCCCTGCGATCAGGAACCAGAAACAGAGGCAGTATCCAACTTGATTATGCATTTCAGATATGGGATAACCTAAAGATGCATACCCAGGTTTTTCATGGTTATGGAGAGAGTATGATTGATTTTAACCACAAACAAACTACCATTGGTTTAGGTTTTTCTTTAACCGAATGGCGATAAAAATTGATTGAATAAAAGTATGGATTATAAAAGTAAAGAGTTGGCATCCAAAGGTGTAATGCCTGTTTGGTTGAGGATAGTATTGGTTATTTTTTCGTTTCTTTTTTTGACAGCAATATTCCAAATTATTGGAGTGGCAACTACTGATATTAGTATGGATGATTTAATGCATTCTGAAAATTTGAGTACTGGTCAAATGTTTTTTTTACAGTTTTTAGGAACGCTGGCGATGTTTTCTGTAGTTCTTTTTTATCGTAAATTCATCGATAAACTATCGATTAAATCCTTAGGGTTTGGATTAAAGTGTTTTAACAAAGATATGATAAGAGGCTTTGTTTTAGCTTTAATATGCATCGGAATGGGCTCTTTAGTTTTATATGTTCTTGGCTATGTTGAAATTGAAAATAATGAGGTGTCTTATGTTGGATTTTTACTTCAGTTGCTTCTGTTTTTTTTGGTAGCTGTTAACGAAGAAGTATTGGTTCGAGGTTACATATTAAACAATTTAATGCTTGTTTCAAATAAGTATTTGGCTCTCTTTATTAGTTCATTAATATTTATGGTGCTGCATTTATTAAACCCTAATTTATCTACCATTGGTGTTATAAATCTTTTTTTGGCAGGCATAATGTTAGGTAGTGCCTATGTATTTACACAAAATCTATGGTTTGCCATTAGTTTGCACTTGTTTTGGAATTTTATTCAAGGGCCAGTCATGGGCTATTCCGTAAGTGGTATGGCAATGGATTCAGTTTTTAAGTTAAAGCTTAGTGGGAATGAAATATGGCATGGAGGAGCTTTCGGTTTTGAAGGTTCGCTTATGTGCACAATTGTTTTGATTGTATCAATAGCTTCTATTATTGGGTATTATCATCGTAGCAAAAAGGTGAATTTGAAGTAAAATCAGTTGGATTACTATTTTCTAATTTTTTTAAAAGGCTCAGATATTTAATACTTTCTTAATTCTGAGATGAATAATTACTATACTTGCACAAAATTTTCGAATAATTTAAAGCTAGCTTAATCAGCTTTTAGATTTGGTGTAAGAATGAATAGAATAGCAAAAGTTTTAAAAAGTAATAAGTCCGAAAGATATACCAACGAGTATTTGGTGCTCTTGTATCGATTTGCATTAATGATGCTCTTCTTCACTGTTTTTAGAGTTATCTTTTTTGTTTTCAACACAAGTTCATTTCCTGATGTTACCTTAGGCAGCTTCATAAGAATACTGCAAGGAGGATTAATGTTTGACCTTTCTGCTTTATTGTATCTAAATGGCTTATACTCTATTTTATGCATTTTACCTTTCCCATTCAGGTTTTCTAATGTTTACCAGCGGATAGTTAAGTGGATTTATATGTTGTTTAATGGGCTAGGAATAGGTCTTAATTCAATTGATATTATCTATTTCCGTTTTATCAATAAGCGTACTACATATAATGTCTTCGATATTTTAAGCAATGAAGATAACATGTTGGCTCTATGGGGGCAGTTCTTCATCGATTTTTGGTACATCGCTCTCATATTTATTCTAGCCATTATTTCGTTGTCATATCTGTATTCCTATTTTAAACCTAAACCTTTTAGGTTCTCTATAAAATGGATTCAATATCCTGTTTCGCTTGTTGTTTTGGTATTGTTTGCAGCTTTGTCAATTATCGGAATTCGTGGTGGATACAGGCATTCTACTCGACCTATAAATATGAGTAATGCCGGTAAGTTTGTTGAATCTCCTTCCGAAATGGCTTTAGTCTTGAATACACCTTTTTGTATTATTCGCACATGGAATAAGAAGAGTTTTCAGGAGGTGCATTATTTCTCGACAGAGGAACAACTAGAGGCAGTTTATAATCCTGTTTATACACCTTCCGATTCGGCTGTTGTGAGTCGGAAGAATGTGGTGGTATTTATATTAGAAAGTTTTAATGGTGAATATCTGGGCGCATTAAATAAAGATTTGGATGAGGGTAATTATAAAGGATATACGCCATTTATCGATTCCTTGATGCAGCATAGTTTTGTTATTGAAAATAGTTTTGCAAATGGTCATAAATCCATTGACGCGATGCCTTCAGTTCTGGCATCGGTTCCTTCGTTGGTATTACCCTATACTGTATCGGAGTATTCGTCGAATAAGGTGAATGGTATGGCCGAGTTATTGGCTAAGAAAGGTTATGAGACAGCGTTCTTTCATGGCGCTCCAAACGGATCAATGGGTTTTGATGCTTTTGCCAAAATATCTGGTTTTCAAAAGTATTTTGGAAGAGATGAGTATAATAACGATGATGATTTTGATGGTATATGGGGCATTTGGGACGAACCATTTTTTCAATTTTATGCGGATGAAATGAATCAAATGCAAGAGCCCTTTTTTACTTCATTGTTCTCGATTAGTTCACATCACCCATTTAAAGTGCCGGAGAAATATGAAGGCGTATTCCCCAAAGGGCCTCTGCCAGTGCATGAATGTATTGGGTACACTGATAATGCTTTGAGAACCTTTTTTGCAAAAGCCAAAACTATGCCTTGGTATAATAATACCTTATTTGTGATTACGGCCGATCATAGTTCGGCTTCGCATTTTAAATCATCACATAATAGTAGGAACACATTTTCTATTCCGCTATTCTTTTATAGTCCGGGTGATTCATTGGTAAAAAAATGGGATAGTGGTATAGCACAGCAAATCGATATTATGCCAACGGTACTTAATTACCTTGAGTATGATGAACCTTATTTGGCCTTTGGAAACGATTTGTTTGATGAAGATGCTGCGCGTTTTACAATGAACTATACCAATGGTTATTACCAATTTGCACAAGGTGATTTATTGGTTTACTTCGACGGAAAGGAAATACGTAGCGTGTTTGATGTCAAAGATGATCCTTCGTTGAAAAATGACATTAAAGAATCAATTGATTATAAAAATATTGAGCGCAATTGTAAGGCCTTTGTTCAGCAGTACAATAATCGCATGATTGAGGATCGATTGACACCCTGATTAAGTTAAAATACAAAATAGGCTAGAAGTAATTCCTAGCCTATTTTGAAATATGATCATAAATTGATATGAATAAATAGAGATTCTAAAAATACCTATTTTTGATTTGTATCAGATTGCTTTATTTTAAATATTCGTCGGGTATAAACATGTCGGGCGTAAGTTGACTTGTTGCACCTTTATCATCTTTGTAATCATCCTCATATTTTTGCATGATATCTTCAATAAATCCTCTTTTGGCTAACTCTTTCATTATATTGTCTTTGGTTTCTTGAGATGTTTGCATAGGTTCTTCTTTCTTTATTATCTTCTTTGCTTTTTTAAAATCTTTATGCGAGTAAGTTTAGTACATGACAAAACTGTAAATAATTGACAGTCAACTAAATAAGATGTATGTTTTCTTGCTTAAAACCTTGGCATTCAGTATCTTACAAAGGATTTCTGAAGTCTTTTGTAATGAATACGAATACCAAGGTAGATACCAAAAAT
>NZ_JBNGOY010000062.1:0-30778 GCF_050589805.1 Carboxylicivirga fragile
TTGGCACACCAAGTGCAGCTACCGTTATTATTACCGACGATGACAGTGAGTCGGTCAACATAGTAGCCACAACTCAAGCTTTGGAAAGTGGTACCGATGGTTTATTCACAATCACAGCTACTAATTCATTCGGCACAGATACTGAAATTTCTTACACAGTTACCGGTACAGCAACTCCTGATGCGGATTACACAGCTTTAACAGGATCGGCTACGCTACTTGCCGGACAAACAGAAGTAACCATACCTGTGGCTATTATTAGTGATGTATTGGTTGAAGGCGATGAAACTGTTATACTAACACTTACTGGTACCGACAACCCTGATTTAATTGTTGGAAGTCCTGATAATGCTACCGTTACTATTACTGATGATGATGCAGCGGAATATAACATCACGCCAACAACGCTTGACATCACCGAAGGAAACACAGCTACTTTTGATGTGGTTTTAACAAGTCAACCTGCGACAAACGTTCTTGTCAACCTGAGTTCAGATATCGCTACTTCAGCTTCACTTTCGGATGCGCAACTGACATTTGGGAATGGAGATTGGAATATCGCGCAAACTGTTACGATAACAGCTGAACAAGATGCCAACCTGGTATCTGAATTAGTAACGATTACATTAGCGATAGATGCAACAAGTAATGCCGCTTTTACCGGTATTGCAGATAAAACTGTGACGATTAATGTGACAGACGATGGTAAAGCAGAATACACCATCTCACCTACCACATTAGATATCACCGAAGGAAATACAGCCACCTTTGATGTGGTGCTAACCAGTCAACCAACATCTAACGTGCTGATCAATCTCAGTTCCGATTTAGCCACATCGGCTTCATTGTCCGATGCGCAACTGACCTTTGGCAATGGCGATTGGAATGTGGCACAAACAGTAACCGTGACGGCTGAACAGGAAGCAAATCTAGTTTCAGAAACTGTAACGATCACGTCAACGGTGGATATTTCAAGTGATGGTGACTTTACGGGTATTGCGGATAAAAGCGTGACCATTAATGTGACTGACGATGATGAAGCTTTTTTAAATATATCAGCAACTACAATGGCAGCTGAACCTTCAACGAATGGTGAATTTTCAATTGAAAGCACTCAAATCTATTTTGAAGATGTGACCATTTATTTTAACATCTCAGGTTCGGCACAATCGGGTATTGATTATAATTCTCCAGGAAATTCTGTTATTCTTCAAGCGAATCAAAATCGCACAGTTATTCCTATCAATGTTCTTGACGACAAATTGATTGAAGGAGATGAATCAGTAATCATTACTTTAATTTCAACCAACAATGCATTGTTTAAATTGGGTACGGAAATCAGCTCTAATCTAACAATATTCGAGAATGATACGCATCCAAGGTTTACATCACCCCCGATTGAAAGTATTAATGAAGATCAACTATATACTTATAACATTACAACAACAGATTATGATGGAGATATACATAATATTGAAGCATTACTTCTACCAGCATGGCTAACTTTTGCAGATAATGGCGATGGAACAGCTCTACTCTCAGGTACACCAAAGCAAAGTGACGTGGATCAAACCAATAGAGTATACATTAGTATTGTAAATCAGACACCTCCAATAGTACAGGATTTTAACATTAATGTTATCAATATTAACGATGATCCCATCATTAAGAATTCGACTCTATCAACTCAGGAAAATGTTGAGTTATTAATTCCTTTTGCTGATATAATTAGTGATGAAGATGGAAATGTAGCTTATAACACTTTAACAATCTTAAGTGGTCCTACACATGGTACAACTACGATAGATCTTGCTAATGAGGAAATCAAGTACAATCCAAATCCAGCTTATTCGGGGTCGGATGAATTTACACTTCAAGTTGAAGACACTGATGGCGCCAAAAGTAATATTGGCAGCATTCAAATAACTGTTTCCAACGAAGCGCCTAATGCCGTTAATGATGAATACATCATTAATGAGGACACACCAACTTTATTCAATGTTATCGCCAATGATACTGATCTGCAAAACAATATAGATCCAAGTACCTTAGAAGTTAGCAATGAGAATTTACCTAGTAAAGGAAGTATCCAAGTAAATAACGATGGAACAATATTATACACACCTAACGAAAACTATTTCGGAAGTGATAATTTCGCCTACAGTATTGAAGATGCTTCTGGCTACTCTGATCAAGCTTCGGTGAGCATTACCATCAATTCGGTGAATGATGCACCACTTGTTGAAAATGATACCGAAATTACAGATGAGGATACCCCAATCACAATCGATGTACTGGCGAACGATACGGATATTGATAATGCCATCGTTCCATCTTCCTTGTCAATTGGCAATGCAAGTACAAATGGTAAACTAACCATAAATGCTGGAAGCAATGATATCACATATACGCCAAATGACGATTACAATGGAGAGGATAGTTTCACCTACCTGATTGAAGACATTGATGGTGCCAGCAGTGAAGCTACAGTTACAATTACCATAAGACAAGTTAATGATGCGCCAGTTCCAGTTTCTGACGAAGTAAATACACCGGAAGAAACTCAGATTCTTATCAATGTAGCTCAAAATGACACTGATATTGAAGATAATTTGGATATTTGTACGGTTTCCATTCTTGTTCAGCCAACTAATGGCTTAGCAAGCACCAATGGTGATTGTGGAATTATATCATATACACCAAACACCAACTTCAACGGTCAAGATACATTTACATACCAAATATGCGATACAGAAGGAGCTTGTGGAACAGCTCAAGTTACGATTAATATAACAGAAGTGAATGACGAACCAATTGCTGTGGCAGATGCCTTTGAAACGAATGAAGACGAAAGCATCACAATGGATGTTTTACTAAACGATTTTGATGACGATGGTAATCTGGATGCTTCAAGTTTAAAAATTGACACGGATGCTTCCAATGGCATTTTAGAGATTATTAATAACGAAATTCGTTATACACCTAATTCGAACTTTAATGGCGATGATAGTTTTGTTTATCAGATTTGCGATGCAACTGAGCTATGCGCAACAGCTTCGGTTAGTATAAGCGTGCAAGCTGTAAACGATGCACCTGATGCGCAAGATGACACAGACAGTGGTGACATTAATGATAATATTAGAACCAACGTAGTTGAGAATGATTCGGATATTGAAAATGGTTTGGATCTTACGACATTAACAGTCATTAAACAACCACTCAACGGGGTGGCAAAAGAAGAAGAGGGCGGTACCGGTTTTATCATTTACACACCTAATGATGGGTTTGAAGGCAATGATAGTTACGAGTATCAAATATGCGATACAGACGATGCCTGTGCAACAGCAAAGGTTACTATTACTATTAGCGCCCAGGATGATGCTCCAGTTGCCATTGCCGACTCCTACGAAACCAATGAGGATGAAAGCATCACTATGGATGTATTAAGTAATGATTCGGATGATGACAACAACATAAATTTATCGAGCTTAAAGATAGACACAGAGGCTACAAATGGCACCTTGGAAATCACCGACAATAAAATACGCTACACACCAGATGCTGATTTTAATGGTAACGATAGTTTTACCTATGAAATTTGTGATGACACTGACTTATGTGCCATCGCACAGGTAAACATTACTGTTATAGCTATTAATGATGCGCCAATAGCGGTGGATGATGAAGTAAATACAAACGCAACAACACAGGTTAGCATTAATGTAGCTGAAAACGATACTGATGTTGAAAACAATATTGATATTTGCTCCATCACCATCATTGATCAACCAACAAGTGGAGTAGCCATTGTTGATAACAATTGTGGTTTTATATTATACACGCCTAATAGCGGTTTTGATGGACAAGACGTATTTACCTACCAAATTTGTGATACGGATAATGCCTGCAGTACAGCTCGTGTTAGAGTTAATGTTCAAGAATCTGAAGAAACGGTAGAAGTACCAGAAGTTTTCACTCCTAACGGCGATGGAATAAACGACTACTTTGTTATACCTAATGTAGATAATAAGGAAGACTATAAGAAAAACGAACTCTTCATATTCAACCGATGGGGCGGTCAGGTGTTCCATATGACAAACTATGATAATACATGGAATGGTAAATCAACAGATAGTGTAATGGGTGGCGATGAATTACCAGAAGGCACCTATTTCTATGTGTTCAAACTTGACAGTGGTAAAGTTTATAAAGGAACCGTTTACATCAAAAAGTAATGTTTAGAAAAATGCAAATACAACGATACAATACAATCATGCTCATAAAACCAACTTGGGTTCTTTTAGCTTTACTTTTTGTAATGGCCATACCCAAAGCCAACGCACAGCAAGATCCGCTATATACACAATACATGTTTAATACTTTGGCCTATAACCCGGCATACGCAGGCACAAGAGACATGGTAAGCTTAATGGCTCTATCGCGTCACCAATGGGTAGGATTTGAAGGTGCACCGTCTACACAAACAGTAACGGGACATACCCCTGTTGGTAAAAACATTGGATTAGGCCTAACATTAATACACGACGTGGTTAATCCATCAAGTCAAACAGGGCTGTATTTCGATTACGCCTATCGTATTAAAATTAGCGAAAACAGTAAATTATCCTTTGGCTTGAAGGGGGGATTTAATTATTTCCAGCTCGACATGTCGAAATTGCAGACAGCAACGCCTGGTGACGACCCAACATTAAATGTGGGTGCTACAAGTAAATATTTACCCAACTTTGGTTTCGGGTTATATTATTTCTCCGACAAGTACTTCATTGGCCTATCTGCACCAAAACTATTAGAAAATAAATTACTCAATAGTGACAATGAAATACTTGGTCAGGAAGGAAGCGAAGTGCGTCATTATTTCATTACTGGTGGTTATGTATTTAATTTAAGTGATGAAATTAAGTTTAAACCAACATTTATGTCGCAATTAACCCAAGCCTCTCCCATGTCGTTGGATTTAAATGCCAATTTTTTGTTTAAAGAAAAACTGTGGGTTGGGGCAATGTATCGACTTAACAATTCGTTTGGCGCTATTTTGCAGTATCAATTCACACCTCAGTTTAAAGTAGGTTATGGATTCGACATGACAACCAATGCACTTCGTAACTACAATAGCGGTACACACGAAATAATGATTTCGTACGAACTCAACTTTACCAAAGAAAAAGTAGAAAACCCAAGATACTTTTAAAGAAGACTTTGTACACATCAAACCCAAACCAGATCCATAGCAATTAGCATGAAAAACTAATTATTTATATATTTCAAGGATTTATCACACAGATACGATTGAATTCCACAAAATGAAAACATTCTTAACAATTTCATTACTTATTATATCCAGTCTTATTTTTTCTCAATCGAAAGAATTAAATAAAGCTAACAACTATTTTAAGGAGTTTAATTATCCAAAAGCTATTAAGGCGTACAAGGCTTTAATTAAAGATGGACAACATGCTTCTTATGCAACTCAACAAATTGCTATTTCATATAGTAAGATAGGTAATATACAGGAGGCCGTTAATTGGTATTACCTTACGCTTGATTTTCCCGAGGTGGATTACAATAATTATTTTTTATTAGCGCGCGAATTACTCAGGTTAGATAGAAACGATGAAGCCATTAAATACATGGAAATGTATTACACTAAAAAAGGAGACACAAACAATCAATATTCTTCCAATAATTATAAAAACTATTTAACACAGCTAAAAAGGGATTCTAGTCATTATCGTATTTCTAATCTAGCTTTCAATTCGGAGCACTCTGAATTTGGTCCAACTTTTCACAGTGAATATTTGGTGTTTTCGTCTAACCGCCCTGTAACTGGCTTCTCAAAAAACAAAGATTCACGAACGGGCACTTCGTTCTTTAACCTCTTTAAAGCAAACATTATTCAGCTTGAAACAAGCAGTAATGCTGAGCTATTTAGTAAAGCTGTTCAATCGAAATACAATGATGGGCCTGTTTCATTTGGTAACAATTATCAAAGCATGTTTTTAACCCGCAATACCGATGACAGTAATGTGTTGGATATCTTCCTGGTACTTAAAGACGGTAAAAACTGGTCGAAAGATTTGAAAAGCTTGAACATCCGAAAAGGAAAATACAATGTTGCACATGCGTTTATACAATCGGAAACCAAGCTATTGTATTTCGCATCAAACATGCCAGGTGGATATGGTGGAATGGATTTATATGTTTGTCAATTAAAAGATGGTTTCTTAAGCAAACCGACTAATCTTGGCCCAAATATTAATACCATTGGAAATGAAGTATTTCCATTCATCTCTGACGATGGCATGTTATATTTTAGTTCCGATGGCCAACCAGGTTTAGGAGGATACGATTTATTTTTTGCCAAACCGGATAAAGAAACATTCTCTGTAGCTTTTAACATGGGTTACCCCTTAAACACATCGGCTGATGATTTTAGCTTGGTTTTAAACCCATCCAAAAAATTTGGCTACTTCGCCTCCAATCGTAAAGGAGGTAAGGGTGATGACGACATATACGGTGTAACCATCAAAAATCATCCCGAATACTATCTACTGAAAGCTAAGGTAATCAACCCTGCTTCGAGCAGCTCAATAAAAGAAGCATGGATTGACATTAAGGATTCAAGGGGACAAATGGTTAAACATGTTAAAAGTGATGATAAAGGTGAATTCACCTTGTATCTTAAAAAAAATAAAGAGTATAAAATTCTTCTTCGCAAAAAGCTATATGATAGCTTGAATCTGTCTATTAATAGTGATGAAGTGAATGAAGATGACGAATTAGAAGTTATTTTTGAAATGCTTGAAAAATAAGCGCTTCTTTTGTTTGATTCATATGTTATACGAACAACCTATTTTTAGACCACCTGCCGAAGCCAATTCGCTTATCATTCAATTAACCATTGGTTGTGATTGGAACAAATGTAGGTTTTGCGAAATGTACACGAGTAAAATGTTTCGCGTTAAACCAATTTCCCAGATAGAATCAGACATCAATTATTTATCACAAACGAACCCGGCAATAAGAAGGATTTTCATTGGTGATGCGGATATTTTCGCGGCCGATTTTGATAGCATTATAGCCACTCTTAATTTAATAAAAATACATTTCCCTAAAGCAAAACGCATAAGCGCTTATGCATCTGCAAGAGGCATAAAAAAATTCTCAACTGATCAATTATCAGCTATTAGGCTAAAGGGTTTGATACTATTATATGGCGGCATTGAATCTGGCGACAACAATGTGCTTGAACTTATAAATAAAGGATCCGACGCTAAGAAACAAACAGAGGCCTTTCTTACTGTCAAAAATGCTGGGTTTAAATTATCTCTGATGGTATTGAATGGATTAGGAGGTAAAGAGCTCAGCAAGCAGCACGCGCTTAACACGGCCAAACTACTAAATAAAGTACAACCTGAATTACTTTCGTCACTTGTTGTATCGTACCCCTTCGAATTTGAACATTTCAAAAAACGACTTAAAAAAGAGTTTACTCCGCTTTCGGCAATTGAACTTTGTCAGGAATTACATCTTCTGATAAGTCACCTAAAATTAGAATCTACTGTTTTTAGGAGCGATCATGTTTCCAATTATTTAATACTGAAAGGTGCCTTAAATAAAGATAAGGAGAAATTTTTAGCGCAATTAGAACAAGCACTTAGCATTTTACCAAATACAGATGAAGCCTTTCTTAACGAGAATACTGTGCTATAACTCTAAGCTTTCTTAGGAATACGAAACGCGAATGGAATGGACAAAAAGGCCATAAAACCAACTATGCGATAAGTAGTTTCGAGGCTTAACAAATCACCCAGAATACCAACCAACAAAACCATTAAGGCACCAATCAAAAAGGTTGTAGTCATAAAAACAGCATTCACAAAATTATTATGCTCGGTTTTATACTCGTTAACAATAGCTAGAAAAACCGGGCCAGTGGCAAATAAGAACAAGCCACAAAGAACAAGCACAATCATTTGAACAACTCCTGTAGTATAAAGGAAAGTAAAAAACAAAATTGGAGTTGCAACGGAAGTTATCACCATCATTGAACGCCGCCCAATCTTATCTGATATGGTTCCAGCCAGAAATGTACCCACCACCCCAGCACCTTGAAGAACTGAAAGTGAGATACCAGCAAACCAAATTGACTCCCCCCGACTCTCCAGAAAAACGGGTAGGTAAAAAGTTAAGGCCGATTTCATAGCCGCCCTGAAAAATAAAATGAATGCAATGGTAGATATTAGCGGCAAGAACTTTCGAAAAACCTTAATGTATTCAAGCGAAGTACTTGACGATAGACTATCTGAAATGGCAATGTTTCGTAATTTAAAATACAAAAGCGTTGATGCCAAGATGCCCGTTGGAATAAAATAGGTAACTCCTTTTAGTCCCCATAACTCAATAGCTCCAATTACCGCTATTGGCCCAACTGATCGAGCCAATTCACCACCCATCATATAAAAGCTCATACCCATTCCAATGCGCTTACCTGAGACCTTACGCATCATAACAGGAGATGGCACATGAAAGAAAGAACTACTGATACCACTGATTAAAACCAAGAGTACCATGTATACTTTATGAGGAGCCACAGAAACCAAACTCATGGAAATAGCAGTGATCGCTGGTGTAAATATTACAAAATAGCGGGCTTTAGTCCGCTCGGCCAGCATTCCCACAAATGGATTTAGTAAAGTTGGTAGGCGTTGTACAACAGAAAGCACCCCAGCAAAAGTGAGGTTAATTCCCATACTACTTTGCAAGTATGGTATCAATGGAGCCAAAAAAGCAGTATACACATCGTGAAAAAAATGAGCAACAGTTAATAATGACACCTTAGCCAAATCAAAGCCATTTTGTTTTTTCTTCATAGTATCAAAGCTCTTTTTAAGCAAAACATTTAAAAAAAATCCTGAATCGTTTGATTCAGGATTTAGATTATATCATTTAAAATGGTAAATCTTCATCTGGTCCGGCAGGTGGTATTTCAGCTTCCGTAAAATTTGGAGCCGGAGCATCTGGTGGCAACACTGCCTCTTCCTTCTCTACGCGCCATGCCTCAAGGTTTGAGAAATAATTAACCTTACCATCTTTCTCCCACTTTCGGCCACGAATGTTAAAAGTAACTTTTAACACATCACCCAATTGAACAGGATCTAATAAACTACACTTATCCTGAGTTAGTTGAAATTTCACAAAATCGTTCCAATCTGTATTACGTTCGTTCACTACTTCAATAACAAACTCACGTTTTTTGAAACTTGCATTAATTTCAACAACCTCGTCTTTAACTATTAAGTTACCTGATATTTCAAAACTCATCTTATACTATATCTATTGGTTCTACTCGTTAACTACAATCTTATCAATACTATCACCGCCTTGAATCTGATCAATAACATCCAAACCTTCAATTACTTTACCAAAACAAGTATGCTGACGATCGAGGTGTTGTGTATTTTCGCGACCATGACAGATAAAAAATTGTGATCCACCTGTATTACGTCCAGCATGAGCCATTGAAAGCACACCTTTATCATGATACTGGTTATCACCATCTAATTCACAGTCGATACTGTATCCGGGGCCTCCGGTTCCAATTCGAGAGCTTGACATATCTCTAGAATGAGGACAGCCGCCTTGAATTACAAAATCAGGAATAACTCTATGGAATGCTAAACCATCGTAATAACCTTCTTTGGCCAATTTCACAAAATTATCAACCGTATTAGGCGCATCGTTTTCGTAAAACTCTACTTTCATGATACCCTTTGGGGTATGAATGTCTGCTGTTTTCATCAATTTCTAAATTATGATTATTCTCAATAACACTTTAACTCATTCATTTATACAGCTTAAATTACAAATTAAAAACCGTACATCAAATGCTTTCAATACACTAAAGCACTCTTACAAAAGTACGAAAAAATAGTTGAAGGCTCACTATAAAATCACATGTGCGAAAACGTACATCTCTTTGTTTCAAATTCGCACAATAAATTAAGACCTCAAATTCCTTTATCTGCCATACTACGCTCTCTTATAGCTTATTGTGGTTTTTGGCACATCCATTGATATACTCTAACCGTACAAACAATTAAAAACAAACGTCATGAAAACATTAAGAAAAGAATCAACAGTTAAAATGATTAGCACATTAGTATTATCATTAGTAGTTTTCTCTAGCGCATTATTCGCTCAACCAACTTTTTCAGTTAGCGACGACATTACTGAAGAAGAAATTAGCATCGAAAATTGGATGACAGATTACGATTCGTTTTGTGAAGAAGAATTGGAAAACCTTGAAGAGGAAATGGAAATTGCAAACTGGATGACTGACCTAAATGAATTTTCAAGCTTTTTATTTACTGAAGAAAATGAAGAGTTACTAACTGTGGAAGATTGGATGCTTAACTACAATACATTTGCAGGAATAGAGGAAGAACCATTGTTAGCCATTGAAAATTGGATGGTTGATTTCAATGCATTTTCAAGCCCTAACCAAACATTCTATTTAGCTGAAGCCAACGAAGAAGCATTGGAAATTGAAGCTTGGATGACTAACCTAAGTGCTTTTAACACACAACCTGCTTATTTCATTCCTTCAATAGAAACAATCGAGCTTGATGAACAAGAGCCAATCTTGATTGCTCTGCACATCACTAAATAACTAATACATTTTCAATGTTTTCATGACATTAAAATACAATGTATGCGGAAGGTCAATTCTTAACTGAGTTGGCCTTTTTTATTGACAAAAACATCACTTACAATTACTTAAATCCAATCTTAATTACTGCATTTTTAAAAATACGTATCGTATTTTAAATAAAAATAGCTTACTTAGCCCATGCAAATTTGGTAACATTATGAAATTTTTGAAACCATATAATACACTTAATAAAACCGGCAAAGGTCTCTACGAATGCTGGATTAATTGATATGCTCCCGACTTTATCAATTTTACAATCACTATTCTTATCAATATTTAATCAAGCGACAAGTACAAAAGCATTTTAGCACTTGTCGATCAAACTTCAACAAATAGTTAATTGAAGTATTAAACATTGGGTATTTCCAGAAACTTAGAATAAAGTTAAAGAAGAAGTACTCGCTTTTTTGACTATTAAACACACATCGATGAAAAAAATAATATTCCTAGTATTTGGTATAGCATTATTAATTAACGCTTGTCAGTTAAAAACAAATGGGCTGGAAAGTTTACTTGAAAACTCAGAACAGCTCAAAGCACAAATCATCACTCCAGACTCTTCTAATTTCAATAAAAGCTGGCTTATAATGTTTCAGCAGCCACTAGATCACGCTAACCCTGAAAAAGGGCACTTTATGCAACGCATATGGCTATCGCATAAGGATGCGTCGGCACCTACCGTAATGGTAACTGAAGGTTATTCAGCAAACCGCAAATACACTTCTGAATTAGCAAAACTATTAAATGCCAATCAGATTATTGTTGAACATCGTTATTTTGAAGAATCTTGCCCCGACTCACTTGACTGGCAATACTTAACAGTTGAACAGGCAGCCAATGATCACCATCGCATTATTCAATATTTCAAGCAACACTATAAGGGCAAATGGTTAACAACTGGTATAAGTAAAGGAGGGCAAACCTCCATCTATCATCGTGCTCTATTTCCTAATGATGTTGACGTTAGTGTCCCCTATGTAGCGCCAATCAACTTATCGCGTGAAGATCAGCGCGTATTTGATTTCTTTCACGAAGTAGGCACAGTAGAAGATAGAGCTAAAATTCATGCGTTTCAAAAAGCGGTACTGGAGCAACGAGAAGAAATTTTGCCAATGTTTGAATCATATGCAACGGATAAAGGTTATACTTTCCGAATGGGAGTTGAACAAGCTTTTGATTTAGTTGTATTAGAATACCCTTTCTCATTTTGGCAATGGCATGGACAGCTTGAAAGTATTCCGCAAAATACAGCTAGTACATCTGATTTATTTGAACATTTAAAAAATAAAAGTGATATATCATATGTAGCGGATCAAAGTTGGGATGGTATGAAACCTTTCTTTTATCAAGCATACGTGGAACTAGGCTATTATGCCTATGTGGCTAGTGAGTTTGATGGTCTTATAACATCTTTTGAACAGGATACGATTAGCAGCTGCTTATTTGCACCCGGTGGTGAGTCCTTAGTGTTTGATGAAAGCACAATGGCTGATGTCATGAAAAGTTTAAGAAACAATCAGCCAGAAATTATGGCGATTGTTGGAGACGACGACCCTTGGGGCGCAACCGCGCTTCCTGAGGATGAAATACCAAACACAATAGTTGTTCGAAAGATTAAAGGAAATCATCGAACAAGAATAAATAATTTACCTAAAGAGCAGAAAGATAAAGTTCTTTCGCAATTAAATGAGTGGATAAATAAATGATGAGTAAGGCTGGGTTAAACTCCAGCCTTTTTTCTTCCATATTCCGAATCCCAATATTTCAATAGTAATATTGCTCGCTTTTTCTAACTTTGTCTGAAAATCAAGATGCTTTGAATTTCGAATTATTTGTTGCGCGAAAAATACGAACAGGTACTATTGGTGGTAAAAAACTATCGGAGCCAGTAATAAAAGTAGCTACGCTTAGTATTATCCTAGGAATGGTTGTCATGATTCTTTCATTGGCAATTGGCTTTGGATTTCAACGAGAGATAAAGGCGAAAATTGTTGGCTTCGGATCAAATATTCAAATCACTAGTTACGATTACAACAGCTCCTACGAAAGCAACCCAATCACTATAGACAGTTCACTCATTGATGAACTTAAGCAATGTGAAGGTGTCACACATATTCAAAGTTACGCAACCAAACCAGGAGTAATCCAAACCAATGAGGCGATACAAGCAATTGTACTTAAAGGCACTAATCACGATTATGATTGGACTTTTCTTAAAAGTATCTTAAGTGAAGGAGAGATCCCTCAACTTACTGATTCAGTTCGATCCTTGGATATTTTAATTTCATCCGAAATGGCTCGCCTGTTAAAGCTAAAAGTTGGTGATCCTGTTCGCATGTATTTCATGCAAAACAATATCAGACAGCGTAAATTTTACGTATCGGGTATTTATAATTCACACTTTCCTGAGTACGATAAAGTATTTGCTTTTATCGACATACGCGTCATCCAACGATTAAACAAATGGGATCAAAACCAAGTGGCAGGGTATGAAGTAAGCATCGATAATTTTAATAATCTGGATGACATTGCACAAGATATCCATTACATCAGTAGTTCTAAAATCGAGGAAGATGGAACCATACTTCGAACAAAAACCATTAGACAAACACAAGCTCAGATTTTTGGATGGCTCGACCTTATGGATACTAACCTTTGGGTTATTCTTATTTTAATTCTTGTGGTTGCTGGATTTAATATGGTTTCAGGACTTTTGATTTTAATACTTGAGCGTGTTAATATGATTGGCATCTTTAAGGCTCTTGGTGCCGAAAACTGGAAACTACGAAAAGTATTTCTTTATCTGGCGTCATATATTGTTGGGCGTGGCTTATTATGGGGGAACCTTATTGGTGTATTAATCTGTCTACTCCAAAAATATACGCATTTCATAAAACTTGACCCGAATAACTATTATTTAGAAACGGTACCAATCTATATCACAGCCTGGCATCTTGTCTTACTAAATGTTGGTGTCGGACTAATAACAGTCCTAATGTTAGTTGGCCCTTCCTTCTTGGTAACGCGCATACTCCCAGTTAAGGCAATTCGTTTTAATTAGTACAGTATCATATCGAACAGTCCTTGTTCGTATTCGAACAGTTGATTTTCAAAACATTAAAAAAAGTTAAATATCCGCTCCTTCTAATGCGCTGATTTTATTGAGCTTAAATTTTTATACAAATAAAAACACAGTATTTACACCATTTATCCTTTTTGGCACAAAACTTGATTAAGTGTTTGAAACACTTAAAAAGGTTTAAGTTAATAAATGGGACAAAATGGTCGGGAACGCCCGACCTTTTTTTATGCGCTAAACTCAGTTAAGCTATTATTTAATTAGAGAAAAATATGGTTATTTAAGCTTTATTTCTTAACTTATACGTAAACAATTACGTTGATCTTAAAGTTATATTTGAAAGAAAAGTGAATGAACATAAACAAGCACATACTCATCGATGCCTTTAAACAGCCCTTACCAGGTAAAGAAGCACAATTAATCATGTCGCCCTCAGTGCGTTTTACGGGAAGGAAATCACATAACCCCAATCAGGCTAGAGAAAGCAGTGTACTCATCCTTCTTTCAAAGAAAAATGATCAATGGCATATCCCCTTTATCCAACGCCCGGTTTACAAGGGAGCACATAGTGGCCAGGTTAGTTTTCCGGGTGGCAAAACAGAGGAATTCGACAACACTTACTTCGATACAGCCATTCGCGAAACAGAAGAAGAAATAGGAATAAACCGCAAGCACGTTCAATACATCGGTAAACTTACTTCCCTATACATACCAAACTCAAACTTTGTAGTTTACCCTCATGTTGGCATTAGTCAGAACGAACCTCATTATAAGGCTAATCCCCGCGAAGTTGAAACCATTATTGAAGTACCTTTAACCGAATTAACCAATCCCAAAAGAATTAAATCCTTTTCAAGAACGATTAACAATGTTCAGGTTGATGCCCCATTTTTTCATTTCGACTCGTTTGAAATATGGGGAGCCACAGCTATGATATTAAGCGAATTTATTGAAGTATTAAAACGCCAAGAACTTAATCCATTATTACATTCTTATAATGGGTGTAACGCTCCAGAATGTCAATGACATAATGATACGGCTCCTCCCCTCTACAATAGCCATATTTAACCACCGGATCGTTGTAAAAATCAGGCTTTGACTTATTGAGTAAATAAAAGTCAACATTATCTTCCCATATCAATGGATTCTTACCGTTCTTTTCCGCTAATCGCATGGCATCCTGAACATGGCCTAAGCCAACATTGTAAGAAGCCAAAACGAACTTTAATCGCTGCTCCGGATCTTCCACTTTTTTAGCCATTCGTTTATCTAACCACACCAAAAACTTCAATCCTCCCTGTATATTATCAACGGGCGAGGTTATTTCTTTAACGCCGAAATGTTCTGCTGTAGCAGGCATCAACTGCATTAAACCAACTGCACCAGCCCAACTTTCAATCTCAGGTAAAAATCGTGATTCCTGATAAATCAACGACGCAATTAAGCGCCAATCAAGATCGTACTTTTCACTTTCGCTTTTAATGATCGCATCATACATCGAAACCTTACCACCTTTGATAGAATGAAAACCTGTTTCAACCAAATGTTTCGAACGAGGGTTGATAAAGTATTTTCGATAGATGCGTTTATAATGCTTCGTCTTCTTAAAATTAATTAACCAATTATTAACCACATCCAACAAATCACTTGAATTGGGACGAACTGCCCATGCAATTTTCTGCGGAAAACTTATAGCTGTTTTAACATCAATATTATCGTAAAAATTAAGATTAATATTGGCCATATTTTCATCACATACGGTATATGGTATTTCGCCATTCGCAACTAAATCAATTAATTGCTCAACTTCATAATCTGGTATTTCAACAATATTAATACTATCACCTATTTCGTTACTTAAACTCTGAAGGCGATCAACAAATGATGAATTCTCTTGTACATATATTGTTTTGCCAGCTAACTCAAGTTGGTTGCGAATAATTTCATTAAACACAACCGTTTCTTTCTGCTCCGAATTACCTGAATATTTTTGCTGAACTAAAACCTGTCGAGTCACACAATGAGGTTCAGTAAAAGTGATATAATCACTTCGATCGCGTGTAACGGTAAAATTAGTTGCAATAATATCAATACCACCTTCCAGAAGGTTATTGATATTATTCTCAACATTATTCGACACCTGAATTTCCAACTTTAGGCCAAGGTGATTACTCAAGGCTTGTAATAGTTCAAACTGATATCCTAAAGGTCGCCCTTTATATACAAAATAGTTAGTTGAGTTATAATCGGTGACCACCTTTAGCTTTCCTCGCTTTACAATATCGTCAAGGTCAACGGTGGCAATTTCTTCTTGTTTAGTGTTGGTTGAAGGCTCCTTAGTTTGCTTGCAGGCTGCAAAAGACAACAAGACAATGAGTGAAATAATACTGTACCAACTTCGCATAAATTAATCCCCTTTGATTCGGTACAAAGGTAACTATTCTGGTGACTTACTACAAATTAGCCCTCAAACACATTTGTGGATTAGTCATAGAAATTCCACGATACGCCAAACTTTAAACTACGTGGATTTCCTGGATAATTAAATGTGGTATAATATGGTTTATCCGGATATCCTTGATTAACATGATCGAACTTCACGTAGATCCTAGCTCTTTTCAATTGCAAATTAATAAAAACATCAACCCAAGGATATTCACCTACCTCATCAACTTTTTGATTCACAAATTGCGATGTTGCAGGCATGTAGAATGGTGCATAGTATTTTGAGTTATAGCGAAAATCAAATCCAATCTGAAAATACAATACCTTAAATAGGGTATTCTGATAATAGGTTGAATTGTAATAAGCCAACATAGGAAGTGGAATAATATCCTGGTCGCTGCTGTGTTGAAACACCAGATTATTATGACTTCGAAAACCGCCAAACTTGAATTGCTTCTTTAGCGCAGCATGATAGACCTGCAACACATCACTCGTTTGCTCCGGCAGTCCATTAAATTGCCAATAAATATGATCGTTTATAAATTGCCCACCAGCACTTAACTCCAAATGCTTTGTAGGAACTCGTACTCCACCATTAAAGCGAACTATCTTCTTTTGACGAAAAGCGTTATCCCACTTTAAATGGTTTGAGAAATACGTGCTCTCAAATAATTCAGGAGTAGTTAAATAGATACCTCCATTGGCAAAAAAGCCAGCCGTATCCTTAGCCAATCGAAAGCTTGAATTAATACTACCTGTTAATTCAGAATCACCAGCCCGATAGCCTTGAATGTATAACTTAGCACCCGCGTCCCACCAAAAATTCTTACCCAGGTTTTTAAATATCTGAGCACCAATAGCAGTTGTTACAAGCGTTGAATCGTTTTGAAGATAATGTGGTATATAATCCGAATTAACCTTGTCGTATTCAACAGGTTGCTTTGGATATTTATAACGTGTGATATCATTTTTTATAAAAGCACGCAATCCAAATTTCAATAGAGAATTCGCTTCTTCGTTAAACTTTATCTGAAAAGTATTACTCATCGTACTAATACTCACCGAATCTCTGGTTTGCAAACTATCAGCATAAATATTAGGATAAAATGCTTTATCAAAACCCTCGACATAGTATGACTCTAGATTAGCAATACGATGTTCTCTAGTGTTATGCTCCAACTCCAAGGTGTGATAGACGGTACTTACAGGTAACTGGTTCGTTATTGAATCATTACTTTTAACATCTATTTTACCTATCGATAAAGATTGATTTAAAAACAACTTATAAATATTAATCTCATTTTCAGCTGTATTAAAAAACATGGGAACAACTTCAGGTGATACCTGTGTAAAATTCAACTCTTCTTCATCCCGGTTTATCCCACCATTTTCATAATTATCAACCTTCGAGAAAATAAAAGCTGTATGCAGATTATACGTTTCACCATTATAACTACTAATAAACTTGAAATTTTGATTTTCCGCCTGCTGAGCTTGAAACATACCAATAGAAGACGAAAGAAAATATTGAGCCCCAACATTCCAGCGGCGATTTACATTCTGAGTAAACATCACACTGATGGTCTCTTCCGAACGTCTTTTAGGCCCCCCAAAATGATAAGTTAAATTAACATATGGCGTTTTTGTATTCACAAAAAACAACTCGTAAGGTTCAGGAATATATGCCATAAATCCATTTTCAAACAAATGTCCATAACGATATTCCCGATCCGAAAAAATCATGGATTGATAGGCTGAGCCCATATTTCCAAGGTAATTATTTGCTATACTTCGCTTATATATTGGATTGAAAATCTGGTAACCTGCCGATAGTGTATCTACATCAGTTGAATCACTATAAGTATAATCATCCGTCAAATGCCAAACCCGTACATCAGGCTTTATAAATACACCTTGCTCCTCTTCAGAACCTGGATCTTCTCCTTGTTGCCTATCATTGCCAGCTCCAGTAGGTGGCCCCTGCAAAGTTCTTTGAGCCAATATATCTGATCCAAAAACAAGGAACACTATTAATAAACTAAATTTTGCTAATGCCAGATTATTATATCGTCTCAAACCTAAGAAATTCAGAAAAAACAAAGCAGTCCGTTTAAAATTATACTATAACAAATATAGATAAAAACTTTATTCAACAGGCAGTTTAGGAAACATCTCAAATTAGTTTTTGAATAATCACAAGTCCTAATCCAAACAAGCTCTTAACAGAAAATTACTTTTTACGAATAAACACCTGTACCTGAATACCATGAAAATTCCAGTGCTCTCTGATTTTATTCTCAAGAAAACGCTTATATGGATCTTTCACATACTGAGGCAAATTACAGAAGAAGGCAAACGAAGGTGAATGCGTTGGCAACTGCGTAATATATTTGATGCGAACAAATTTTCCTTTTGTTGATGGTGGAGGGTTGTTCTCGATTATTGGCAATAAGGTATCGTTCAGCTGCGATGTAGTAATCTTTGTATTTCTGTTATTATTTACCTCGATAGCCGTTTCAATCGCCTTATGTATACGTTGCTTTGTTAGCGCTGAAGTAAATACTATTGGAAAATCGACAAATGGCTTGAAGGCATCACGTATCTTTTCTTCAAATGCCAGAGTGGTCTTATGGTCTTTCTCAATCAAATCCCACTTATTCACCAAAACTACAATACCTTTTTTATTGCGTTGAATCAGATGAAATATCTTTTGATCTTGTCCTTCAATACCACGCGTTGCATCGATCATCAACATACAAACATCCGAATTTTCGATGGCACGAATAGCGCGCATCACCGAATAAAATTCAAGATCTTCATGTACCTTTGTCTTTTTACGCACACCAGCCGTATCGACCAAGAAAAAGTCATGGCCAAACTTATTGTAACGTGTATAAATCGAATCGCGAGTTGTTCCAGAAATAGGCGTTACAATATTGCGATCTTCACCAATAAAGGCATTAATAATCGATGATTTACCAGCATTAGGTCGACCAACAATTGTAAAACGAGGCAAATCCACCGCTTCTTCTTCACCCTCATTTGGCAACATTTCAACTAACTTATCAAGGAACTCACCCGTACCAGAACCATTAATTGAAGAAATTGGAAATAAATCTTCCAATCCCATGGAATAAAAATAGCTTGCTTCTAAAATGCGCTCGCTATTATCCACTTTATTTACAACAACCAATGCCGGTTTATTTGATCGACGTAAAATCTCTGCTACGCCTTCATCATAATCAGTTACACCCGTAAGTACATCAACCACAAACACGATAACATCGGCCTCTTCAATGGCAATTAATACTTGCTTGCGAATTTCTTCTTCAAAAATATCATCTGAGTTTGTCGCATAACCACCCGTATCGATAACCGAAAACTCGGTTCCATTCCAGAAAGCTTTTCCATATAAACGATCTCGTGTAACACCAGCCATTTCATCAACTATAGCTTGACGTGTACCAGTTAAACGATTAAATAGCGTTGATTTACCTACATTAGGTCTTCCTACAATTGCAACTATATTACCCATGGTATTTTTTACTTTTTTGTTTTGGGGGCTGCAAAAGTAGAAAATCTACATTGCATCACCAATCTTTACTTATTAAAATAATATAAATCAGCCTTTTTAGTCCGATGAAATTATTTTAGTTCATATCCGTGACCACGCAAGAAACTATCTTTATCACGCCAATCTTTTGTTACTTTAACATAGGTAGTTAGCATTACTTTTTTCTTCAAAAAGGCTTCAATATCTTTTCGAGCTTCAATGCCAACCCACTTTAACTTAACCCCTTTATGACCGATGATTATTCCTTTTTGTGAATCGCGAGCCACATGAATTACCGCACGAATATCGACTCTTTCAGTCCCCTCTACATACTCTTCCACCTCAATCTCAACTGAATAAGGAATCTCTTTCTTATATTGAATTAATATTTTCTCACGAATTATTTCTTCAATAAAAAAACGTTCCGGCTTATCAGTTAACGATTCTTTATCGAAAAAGGCTGGAGACTCAGGCAATAATTCCTTTATACGTGCAAAAAGATTTTTGACATTAAACTTATGCAAAGCCGACATTGGAAAAACTTCAGCATTGGGTAACTGTTTTTGCCAGAAGTCTAAAATCCCATCTAATTTATCCTGGTCAATAAGGTCAATTTTATTGACAACTAATAAAACAGGAATGTTGGTTTTTTGAACAGAACTCAAAAATTCATCATTCTTATCGGGCTTTTCAAACGTATCGGTAACGTATAGAATCACATCAGCATCAGCCAAAGCGGCCTTTGAAAACTTTAACATCGACTCTTGCAACTTGTAATTCGGCTTTAGTACACCAGGCGTATCCGAAAACACTATCTGATACTCTGGTTCATTAACTATCCCAAATATACGATGACGAGTAGTTTGTGCTTTTGATGTTATAATTGATAAACGCTCTCCGACCAATTCGTTTGATAAAGTTGACTTACCTACATTGGGGTTACCTACAATATTTACAAAGCCTGCTTTGTGTGCCATAATCCATTTTCCATTAATTCGGCACAAAGGTACTACTTTTAATGCAGTTTGTTTCGAATAAAAAACCATCTTGTTTTTTACTATTGTATATACTCAAAGACAATAAGTATGAATAACAAATATAATTTAATGAGTATTTTGTAAATTTGGTTCGTAACGAGAGAATAACTAATTAAAACCATCGAAATGCGATTCAAAAGTATTAGTATCTTTATTTTATGCATAGGCTTATATGCCTGCCAATCGGAAGAACAATCTTTATCAATTTCAATTGTACCTCAGGTTGAAGAAATAACAAATCAAGACGGCCATTTTGAACTGACAAAGTCAACAAGCTTGTTCGTTAATAACGAAAGCATCAACACAATAGCTGAGCTTATTCAAAATAAATTCAAAACTGTTTCGGGCGACGATATATCTATTGTGAATGAAAAACCCAAGACAAACTACATTAGCTTCGAGCTTAATAAAGACCTTAAGTTAAAAGAAGAAGCTTATCAATTAAAAGTAGAAGCTACAAGCGTGAACATTTCTGCGTCGAGCAAGAGTGGTCTGTTTTATGGCTTGCAAACGCTTTTACAATTATTGCCTCCTCAGATTGAGAATCCAAAATATGTACATGGCGTAAAATGGCAAATACCTTGCGTTACCATCAACGATGCGCCACGCTTTCCTTGGCGAGGTATGCATCTGGATGTCTGCCGTCATTTTGTTCCTGTTGAAAACATCAAGAAACACCTGGATATGATGGCCATGTTTAAGATGAACACTTTCCACTGGCATTTAACCGAAGATCAAGCATGGCGTATCGAGATAAAAAAATACCCGCTCTTAACCGAGATTGGATCAAAACGCATCGAAGGCGATGGGTCAGAATATGGTGGTTTCTACACTCAGCAAGAAGTTAAAGAGATAGTTGCTTACGCCGCAGAACGTTTTATTACCGTAGTGCCTGAAATTGAATTACCTGGACATGCTTTAGCAGCATTAACAGCTTACCCCGAATACTCTTGCACGGGCGGGCCATTCATAGTTCGAAATACTTGGGGTGTTGAACCTGACGTTTATTGTGCCGGTCGTGAAGAAACATTTGCTTTCTTAGCTGATATTATTGACGAAGTTGTTGAATTATTTCCTTCGCCTTACTTTCATATTGGTGGCGATGAATGCCCAAAGGAAAGATGGGAAGAATGTAAGCATTGCCAAGCTCGCATAAAAAATGAAGGGTTAAAAGATACACATGAGCTTCAGAGTTACTTTATCAAACGTATCGAAAAAGTGCTTTTAGCACATGATAAAAAAATGATTGGCTGGGACGAAATTTTGGAAGGTGGCTTAGCCAAGTCAGCTGCAGTAATGTCGTGGCGAGGAGAGAAAGGTGGTATCGATGCCGCTGCCCAAGGTCACGATATAGTTATGACCCCAGGCAATTGGTGTTACCTCGATCACTACCAGGGCGATTCGCGTGTTGAACCAGTTGCAATTGGAGGTTACACTACGCTTGAAGAAACCTATTCATACGAGCCAGTGCCTGAGCAATTACAAGCCGATATGGCACACCACGTATTAGGCACACAAGGTAATGTCTGGAGCGAATACATGTACACACCTGAACTAGTTGAATATCGTGTATATCCACGTATAATAGCCCTTGCCGAAGTTAATTGGTCTCAAAAAAGCAAGAAGGATTATGCTGATTTTGTGCAACGATTGAATGCCCAGTTTATAAGAATGGATGCTCACAACATTAACTATCACATTCCGCTTGCCGAAGGTCCGGTCAACAAAATGGTTTATGAAAACAACATTAAAGTAAATTTCAGTAATACGCGTGATTTAAAAATGGTTTACACCACGGATGGTACAAAACCAAGCCTTGAGTCAAGCGAATATAAAAACACTCTGCTGTTTGCTGAAGACAAAACCATTAAAATTGCTTGCGTATTGCCTACTGGCAAAATGGGACCTTATCGTACAATAGAACTTGTACAGCAAGATAAAATTAATGCGCTTGATGTTACAACAACTCAGATTGGTCTGCAAGAGCAATTCACCAAAGGCCGTTTTATTGGTGTTGAAGAAATAGTTGGAATTAAAGATTGGGAAACTCGGCATGACTCTATGTCAGTGGTCAAAGGAAAAAAACGCGATGGTCACGAAAATCCATCGGCCTCAATTTACACCGGTTATATTGAAATTCCGGAAGACGGTATTTATGAGTTCGAGACAAACCTTGATCAATTTTTCATTGCAGAACAGCTTCTTATTGATAATGATAAGGAAGTAAAACGATTCTCGAGAAACAATTCGACCATTAACCTTTCAAAGGGAAAACATCCGGTCAAACTAATTTATTTAAACAATAATATTGGTGGTTTCCCTCAGGCATGGAATGGGCCTAAAGTTAGTTTTAGGCTGTGGGGTGCTGAAAAATTCACTACAGCTACGCCACAATCATATAGTTATTAGAACATTGTAATTCTTATTTTTTATTTCTAAAGGGATAATGTATTTTCGCACCCTAATATAAATTGATAAGATCATAAAGATGAACAAAATTAGTTATGCACTAGGGATGAATTTGGCTCAAAACCTAAAATCATCAGGTATTGAGACAATTGAATATACAGAATTTGCAAAAGGTCTTGAGGCTGCTTTTGAAGGTAAAGAAACTGAAATGAAACCTGAAGAGGCCAATGAAATTCTTCAAGCTTTCTTTGGAGAACTTCAACAAAAACAACATGCCGGTAACATTCAGGCTGGTAAAGATTTCTTAGCAGAGAACGCTAAAAAAGAAGGTGTAGTTACTTTGGAAAGTGGTTTACAGTACGAAATCATCACCGAAGGAAAAGGCGAAAAGCCAGCTGCTACAAACGAAGTAGAATGTCATTACCATGGTACTTTAATTGACGGAACTGTTTTTGATAGTTCTGTTGAGCGCGGAGCACCAGCAACTTTCCCGGTTAACGGAGTTATCCAAGGTTGGGTTGAAGCTTTACAATTAATGCCTGTTGGTTCAAAATGGCGTTTGTTTATCCCATCTGATCTTGCCTATGGTGAGCGCGGTGCTGGTGATAAAATCGGACCTCATACTACTTTAGTTTTTGAAGTAGAATTATTGGCGATTAAATAATCATTTTTTTTAACCTCTAATAAATTTTATTACAATGAAACTTTCTAGTTTACTGTTTACAACATTGATGGTAGTTTTGGTATTTGCTTCTTGCTCAAAAGTACCTAAAACTGGCAAAATGGACTTTAAAAACAATGTGGATAGCGTTAGCTACGCATTGGGTTACATCGAAGCTAATCAAATAAGTGAACAGTTTCAAAAGATACCTTTTGAAATGGATTCTTTGGCAATGGTTGATTTAGCAAAAGTTCTTGCAAAAAGATCATTAAATGAGCGCTATCTGGAATTTCGCATTAATCAATTTGAAGAAATCAATGAAGATGCTTTTTTCAAAGGTTTCTTAAATGAGTTAGCTTATAACAAATCATATTTCACTGAAACTTCAGCGGATGTGGTTCTTCGTAAAGCTTTCGAAGCGATTAAGAAGAAAAAGGAAGCTGAGAAATTGGAAGCTGCTGCTGCAAATCTTGAAAAAGGTCAAAACTACCTCGAAGAGAATAAAGCTCGCGCTGAAGTAATGGTTACTGAAAGTGGTTTGCAATATGAAATTCTTCGTGAAGGTAAGGGGCCTAAGGCAACTAAAAAAGATCGTGTTAAATGCACTTACCATGGTACATTGATTGATGGTACTGTTTTTGATAGTTCAGTTGAAAAAGGTGACACAGCAACTTTTGCTGTTACAGGTGTAATTAAAGGTTGGACTGAAGCATTACAATTAATGCCTGAAGGTTCAAAATGGCGTTTACACATTCCTTCTGACCTGGCCTATGGCGAAAGAGGATCAGGAGCTAAAATTGGTGGAAATGAAACTTTGATTTTCGACCTTGATTTAGTTGAGATTATAGAAGCTAAAAAATAGCTTTTTATATAACTTAGAAAAGCTGTTATTCGAAAGAGTAACAGCTTTTTTTGTTTTAACCATTAGGCTTAGTTGCCCGAAGCATTTCACGTTTCCCTTTAGGCCCGGGAATACGTTCAACAGTAAACCCGCAATCTTGCATTGTTCTTCGCACCACTCCCTTGGCGCAATACGTTGTTAAAATACCCCTTGGGTTCATGGCATCATATATTTTCTGGAAGATGGTTTCGTTCCACATATCGCCTTGCTTCTCCGGTGCAAAAGCATCGAAATAAACCAAGTCATATCCAGCTTCAAGCTTCACATCATTAAGATCAACCTCATCTTTCAAAAGGTGGAAATTAGGTTTAAGTATTTCATTATTCTGCCAAGGTAGAGCATGGATCTTCTGCAACAAATGACTTTCAGCTTCATTGCTGCCAAAATTTAATTGCTTTACCAACGCACCCTTTATTGGATACTTTTCCAAAGCATGGTAGTTTATCACACGATCCTCTTGGTTCAATGCTGTCATAAGTACATTCAAACCAGTCCCCAAGCCTATTTCCAGAATTGAAACGTTCTTTTTTTTACAATGCTTTAAACCTGCCTGGATAAAAACATGTAACGATTCGTTGATAGCTCCATTAACTGAATGGTAATGCTCATCGAGTGCAGGCACATACAAAGTATGCGAACCATCGGCCGATACAATTAGCTCTAGCTCAGGCCTATTATTATCTGGCATGCTTATCTCTTTGTTTATCGTTTGATTTAACCCAAATATTCTGCCTCAAACGCGATGGAAGTAGAACAGTCAAGCTCATTTTCTTTTTAGTAGCAGTCTCCTGCCCTGATGCTTTCCTTAACACTCGTAGATACCAAGAAGAGAGAATAACTCCTTTAAAAACACTTGACAAACTAATGGCCCACCATATACCCAACATACCTAAATATCGCTCAGCGGATAAAACAAAGGCCGCAGGCACCCTTGCTCCGGTAAACACAATTCCAACAATGGACGGGGGAACAGTACGCCCAATACCATTAAACGCTCCCCGTGTGATGATTTCAACAATCATGAAGGTTTGCGATACGGCTAATATCTTTAAATAGACTATCCCCATTTGTAATGGTTCTTCTTCACGCAAGAAAAGGGAAAATATTTCCTTACCAAAAACAAAAAATGCTGTTGTTACAAGTGCTCCAATAAAAATACCAATTCCCAATGTTGTGTAGTAGCCTTTTCGAATGCGTTGCCAGTTTCCTGCTCCAAAATTTTGTCCGGTAAAACTACCCAAAGCAGTGGCAAAGCCGGACGATGTCATCCAGGATAAAGCTTCAATTTGAGCACCCACACTTTGAACTGCTATGGGTATATCTCCCCACTTGGTAATCATGCGTGCCAATATAAGAGCAAAAATAGCAAACAAACTACTCTCCATGGCAACAGGCATCCCTAACTTAAAGATTCGTCGACTGATATCTTTACTTAATTTGAATCGCCTAAAATCAGGATCCATAATTTCTTTCTTCCAAACAAAGCGGATATAGAATATTGCAAACACAACAAACTGTGCAATAAAAGTAGCCCAGGCAGCACCATTCACACCCATAGCTGGAACTACACCAAATCCAAATATCATCAATGGATCGAGCACCATATTTAAACCCAAACCAACCAATAAATAATAAAAAGGCAGTTTACTATTGCCCATACCATTGTATATTCCCTGAAAAGTTGGGTTAACAAAAGTAAAGACGAAACCCATGGAAACGATACGTAAATAAGAAATGGCGCCATCTTCAACCACACCTTGCGACAAACGAAAAACGCCTATCAACTGAGGTGTAAATATTAAAACAATGGCAGCAATTACTATTGATAATAAAAAGGCCCAAAACAATGAATGACGAGCAAATCGTGTTGCGCTCTCCACATCCTTTTTACCCAATGACTGCGATACACCAACCTCAGCACCAACTCTTGTTACCAACAATAAGGATATGCCTAACCAAATATAAAAACCTGAAGCGCCCACAGATGCTACAGCATCGCTTCCCAAACGCCCCAACCAAACCATATCGGTTAAATTGTAAGCCATTTGCATCAATGAAGTACCTATAATTGGTAAAGCCAGTTTTAGTAACTGCTTAAAAATTGGCCCTTCAGTTAAATCAATCGTTTTCTTCATTCTAATAATTCTGCAATTAATGCGAGGTGATCTATTGAAGTTATTATGGTGGTAATTTTGCGCTACGAAGATAGGGTAAATTGCCTATTGTTAAAGTGTATTGTACGGTATTTTTAGTTTCGCAAAACACAGCTATTATTTACTAATACCGATTACAAACCAAAACGATTGATAAAAATCAATCTGTGGTTTTGTATCGGCATTAACCATTCTAATTAGCAAAATGCGTTATCGATCATCCGATAGCTCTCGAATTTAGAATACAAATGGTATAA
Source organism: Carboxylicivirga fragile (assembly GCF_050589805.1). Taxonomy (NCBI): domain Bacteria; kingdom Pseudomonadati; phylum Bacteroidota; class Bacteroidia; order Marinilabiliales; family Marinilabiliaceae; genus Carboxylicivirga; species Carboxylicivirga fragile. The sequence continues at coordinate 27,228 of NZ_JBNGOY010000062.1, forward strand.
TACCGATTAGTATAATGAAAATGGTATAACTTTGTGAGGTGATACGTAAAATAATACATATCGACATGGATGCCTTCTTTGCTTCCATTGAGCAACGCGACTTTCCTGAACTGCGGGGCAAACCTGTGGTGGTTGGTGGAAACGGTGAAAGAGGGGTAATTGCTGCCGCCAGTTACGAAGCTCGTAAGTTTGGCATCTTCTCGGCAATGCCTTCGCGCACAGCACTACGCCGTTGTCCTCATCTCATTTTTCAGAAACATCGTTTCGATGTTTACAAAGAAGTATCACGACAGGTAATGAGCATATTTTACGAATATACTGATTTGGTTGAGCCACTGTCACTGGACGAGGCCTTTTTGGATGTGAGTGAGAACAAAAAGGGAATGGTTTCGGCCACTCTAATTGCCAAAGAAATCAAACAAAAGATATTTGAAAAAACGCAGCTAACAGCTTCCGCCGGCATTAGTGTGAATAAGTTTCTTGCTAAAATTGCCAGTGATCAACGTAAGCCCAATGGCATTTTCCTTATTAAACCCGATGAAGTTATTGACTTTATTGACGCCTTACCCATTAAAAAGTTCTTTGGGGTAGGTAAAAAGACGGCCGAGAAGATGCACGCCATCAACATACACCATGGTAAGGATCTAAAGAAATACGACTTGGCCAAGTTAGTGCTTCATTTTGGGAAAGCTGGTAAATATTTTTACGACGTGGCGCGTGGTATTGACGACAGACCTGTGCGACCTCATCGGGAACGAAAATCGGTGGGAATTGAAAATACCTTTAACAAAGACCTCCACGACAAACAACAAATTCAGCACGAGATAAATAATTTGAAAGATGGCTTAATGCGGCGCCTGGCCAAATCGGAGAAATCGGGTAAGACTCTTACACTGAAAGTAAAATTTGACAACTTTGAGCAGTTGACCCGTTCCAAAACAGTTGACTATCTTATTAAATCAGAAAAACAAATCACTCAGATCTTACAAGATGTATTACGAGAGGCTCCCATCAATCGACCCATTCGCTTGTTGGGAATCACTGTTTCAAATTTTCCGGAAGAAAGGCAATTGGATGCCCGACAGCTTGAAATCGACTTTAAAGAATTATAAGGTGGTTGCTATTTTAGCTTCAGCTTGAACAACTTCTTTTAACAAAGAGGTTTTTTCCTCAACATCATTTGTAATGCCATTCACCGATATGGTGGCGCCCGAAATGGAATCAATATTCTTGCCTACTTCCAAATTATCTTCTACTGAATAACCAATAAATTGTTTTAACCAACCCTTTGCTGTTACTTCATGGCCGTGACTAGCTTGGTAGTTAAATACTTTTACCAAAACAACATTACATGCATCATTAAAAAGCACCATGTAGTCGAAATACTCACTCGCACCAAGCATAGCATCATCGGCAATGGAACAGCCGCCGGCCCGGCAACTGTTCACACGCCCAATGTATACATGTTTTATTTCTGTATCAGCATCACTTTCCACATTAAAAAACTTGCCTTCTGTTGCTACACTTAATTCCTCAGGTAAAGTTATTTCACTCAATTGTGGATTAAGCAGTTTGCAGCTCTTTACCAGCGTTTTTTGAATGGCTTTATGTTTGTAATTAACATCGCCATTACCATAACTGTAACAGCTAAGTGTTAATAGTAGAATTAGTAGTACTGATTGCTTCATCATATCTTATTAAAACATTATACCAAATCCGGCATTAATGGTTTTTGAGTACTCATCAGCATCGGCTGATTTAACAAACTGCATGTCTGCTTTTAGCACAGCATTCTGAGTTAACTTCAAGGTCAAACCAGTTGTAATGGCCTTCACATCGTAGGCATCGTTCTTGGCAAGCATACCGTCAACTTTGTTGTGAGTATCGTAAGCTTCGTAACGTACAAAAGGAATTAAACCTGTCTTTACATTGTCGAGGTGTTTGAAAACGTCGTAACCTGCTTCAACATAGTAACCAATCATTGAGCTTCCCAAATCACTGCCTGTAAACTCATTGTATTGTGTGGTATTTGATAATGAATTGAGGTAGTACTGGCCGCGTAAATGCAATCCTCCATAGGTATAACGAGCATCTACTCCAATCATTGACATACCAACTACCGATGAATCTGCCGCCGCAAGTCCGGCTTCGTTACTCTTTTCCAGACCATCATACAAAGTACTGCTCGACTTACCAAAGTATCCTGACAGACCAACATTTAATCCACGTATTCCATAGTATTCAACCTTACCGGCAAAGTTTGGTGAGCTTACATAGGCTTCTGCACCCTTCTGACGCCCTTTACGCAATCCGTTTTTCCCACTGAAATTAGCACCATCATCGTATCCATTGAATCCGCCAAAAATGTAAGCTTGATATCGAAGAGAAGCAGGAAGCACATTACCAGTAAAACCGGCACCAATCTCACGCCAAGTAGTAGGCGCAATGTATTTATCGATAAGAGGACGTTCCACACCATTAAATGTATTTGGTTCGTGGTACTCGTTCACAATACCCATTGGAATCAACATTAATCCACCGCGAAACTGAAATGCATTGCTAAGTTTGTGCTGAATAAATGCTTGCTCCACATAAACTTCTTTTACATGCTCAAACTCAAGCTCTGTTACAAATTGAGTCTTCTCACTAAAGTTATAACCAAACAACATAACGATGCGGTGTACATCTAATTTACCGTTGTTATATGTATCTCCATCTAATGCTTGGTTAAAATGCACTTCGCCATAACCACCAACAGTAAGGCCCTTATTCGAATTTAATAATCGCTGTGCAGTATTTTGATTCAAGCCTAGGCTATCGGTTAACTGTTGAGCTTGTACGCTAACAATGCCAAGGCAAACAAATGCAAGTAGTAATATCTTTTTCATAATTATAAGCTAGAAATTTATATTTCGGCACAAAAATACCGAATAGCCCTCCATCATGAAATCCCTACAAATGGGGATTTATCTTACCTCTAATACCAATTTCTAGCTGTATTTAAATTACCACAAGATCAACCATGGTCATAAGAAACTCTTTACCTACCACTTACACAACATATACCCCATAACTAAATGTATCCCCATTAATAGTGATGTAAAAAAAAGCACAAAAAAACTTCCGCTCAATTAAGAACGGAAGTTTAGTATCGTATAAACTTGATAACTACAGCTTGTTTGTCTCTTCAGAAATAGCCATGAACTGCTCCATCATATCTTTACGAAGCTTTGTATAATAGGCCTTAACTAATTTTGGATTATCTTTTCCATCAGGGTGATTAGCACGCTTGATTAACTCGTTACGGTATATCATCGCCTTTACTAATATCTGAGCTAACTGATCACTATTAACATCGTCTTTCAACATTTCCTTAATATAGGCTTCTGTAACTAACTCAGAAGCAAGAAAGTTGATATCCTTTTTCAATTCTTTAATACTTGCCATAAACTATTGTTTTACACTATTAACCGACTAAAGTCGGGATTCATAAAATTCTCTTCTACAGCGCCCATTTATTGGGCGTTTGGTTTTTTATTTCAAATTAGACC